>JAAYXE010000122.1 GCA_012516075.1 Chloroflexota bacterium
CCGCTGGCTCAGCGCATGCTGAGGAGCAGCCGGCCAGCAGGACCAGCGCCCCGAGTGCGAAAAGCAGAAGCTGAAGGCGGGTGGTGTGCGGCGCTGCCATGGTCTCCGGGTGCCTATCCTTTCACCGCTCCATGAGTGAGCCCGCCCACAATCTGATCCTGCAGGATAAGGTAGATGAGCATGATCGGCAGCGCACCCAGCAGGGCGCCAGCAGCGAACACGCCCCAGCGCTGCTGGAATTGAGCGCCGGCGAAAATCTGCAGGCCGACCATCAGGGTGTACTGCTCGCTGGTCTTGAGCAGCACGCGCGCCAGCACGAACTCGCCGTACGTGGTGATGTAATTGAGGATGGCGATCACGATCAGGATCGGGCGCAGCAGGGGGAAGATCAGGCGGGTGAAGATCTGCCAGTCGGTGGCGCCTTCCACCATCGCCGACTCGTCGATGTCGCGCGGGATGGTGTCCAGGAAGCCTTTCATCAGCCAGATGTTGATGCCCATCGCCCCGCCCAGGTAGACGAGGATGAGCGCGGCGTGGGTGTTAAGACCCAGGAAAGGCAGGACATCGCCGATCTGGGAGATCATCAGGAAGGTGGCGACCAGCGCCAGCACGCTGGGGAACACCTGGAGGAGCAGGATGGTGCGCAGCATCAGCTGCCGGCCCCGGAAGCGGAAGCGGGAGAAGGCGTAGGCGGCGATGGTGGTGATCGCCAGGGAGACAATCGAGGTGATGGAGGCGATTTTGACCGAATTCCCGAGCCAGCGCCAGAAGGGGAACTGTCCGGAGGTCAGCAGCACACGGTAATTCCCCAACCCCGGGTTATCGGGGATCAATTTCTGGGTCGCCAGGGTACCCGTGGGGTTGATCGAGGCGGAGATCATCCACAGCACCGGGAAAACGGAGAAGATGATCAGGATTACGGCGACCAGCAGGCGCAGGCCAATACTCAGGCGGCGCTGGACCCGGGCGGAAGTGCGCAGTCGCCCGATGGCTGAGAGGCTAGACATTCTCACCGACCTCCTCCCACATACGGGTGTAGCGGAACTGGAAGATGGTAATCGCACCGACAATAAAGAAGATGATGATGGTGATAGCCGAGGCAAAGCCGTAGTTGACCCCGCGGCTACCGGCAAACGCCAGGTTGTAGACGTAGCTGATCAGGATGTCGGTATGGCCGGCAGGGGTGGGCGTCCCGGCCATGGGCGGTCCGCCGGCGTTGAACAGGTAGATCAGGTTGAAGTTATTGAAATTGAAGACAAAGGAGGCCACCAGCAGCGGGCCGACAGCCACCAGCAGCAGGGGGAGGGTGATGTTCCAGAACTGCTGCCAGGAGTTGGCGCCGTCTACCTGCGCGGCGGCGTAGTAATCTTCGGAAATGGACTGCAGCGCGCCGCTGCAGATCAGCATAAAGTAGGGATAGCTCAACCACAGGTTGACGAGCAGGATCGCCACTTTGGCCCACCAGGGGCTGGTAAACCAGGGCGGCGCCCAGCCGAACAGGGCCTCCATGGTGCGGTCGATCACCCCCAGCTCGGGGTTGAGCATGCCGCGCCAGATCAAAATGGTGATCAGCGCCGGCACGGTATAGGGGATGATCAGCAGACTGCGGATGAGCTTTTTAAATGGAAAGCCGGGGTCGTTGAACAGCACCGCAATCGCCAGGCCCAGCGAGAAGTTAAGCAGCAGGCTGAGGATGGCGAAGGCGAAGTTCCAGGTGATAATGCGCACCAGGGGGCCGCGCAGGGCCGGGCTGGTGAAAAATTCTCTGAAGTTGTTGAAGCCGACCATTTCGATAAAGCCCGGCCGGAGCTGTTCGCCGGTGGGGGAGGTGAAGGTGCCGCGCAGGTTGCGGTAGATCGTCCCGGTCTCCTGGCTGATCATGGCGTCCAGCTCGGGGTCGTAAACGTACAGCGGCTGCAGCTCGGCGGCTTCGTTTGGGGAGCGGATCTGGATCGTGCTGCCTTCTTCGCCGAACAGGATCTCGGTCAGATTTCTGTCGGTGGCGGCCAGGATGGCGTTCAACCGCTGGTAGCCCTCGATGGATACCGGGATGCCGTTCTCGTCGAGCTCGCCCACGCCTTCTTCGCCCGGCCGGGGCTGGGTGAGCGGCTGGCCTGGCTTCGCCAGGTAGCTGTTCCCTTCCGCATCCTGCAGCCACAGCGCATAGTCTCCATCCGGAGAGCGAAACGCCGTCCAGGAGAAGGCGCGGCCGGTCTCCGGCAGGTATTTCTGGCGTAAGAGCTGGTCCACCGCCTGTGCCTTGGTGATCAGGTGACCCTCGCCATAGTTGGTGAACGAGACCCAGACGGTGAAGATGATGGGGTAGATGGTAAACAGGGCCATCAGCACCAGGCCGACGACCATCCAGCGCAGGGGGTAGGCCTCCTGGCGCAGCAGGACGTAATTGACAAAGGCAGCGATGATCACCAGCGCCGCAGCCATGGGGTAATAACCCAGGTCCAGCAGGCGCAGCAGGAACCAGATCACAAACGAATCGGCTGCGACCAGAAGGGCCAGGCGCAGCAGGCGGGGTAAGAATGAGAACGGGGAAGAAGTTTTCGCTTTGTGGATGGCCTGCGAAGCAGTGGAAGCCACGTTCGATTACCTCCAGGAACCGGTGCAGGAATACTGGAAGGAACTACGGGGAAAAGAAGGCCGGGGGCCAGCCCCCGGCCTTCGGATAAAACACTGCTACTGGATTTCGGTTTCGACCAGATGCGTCTCGGGATCGTAGACGAAGGTCACCGTGCTGTCGGCATCCAGAGAAAGGGCGTAGTTGGGTCCGTCCTGAGCGCCGTCGGAGCCGTAGTTGACGGTCCAGTCGCCGTCCAGGGCGACCTTGAACTCGTAATCACCGGCCGGGAGCTCAACGGTCAGGCGGTAGAGCCCGTCGTCGCCCTGCTCCATCGCAGTGGCCTGGCAGGCGGGATCCCACTGGGCGCCGCAGCCCACCAGATCCTGGTAGCTGCCGGGGAGGTTGACCATGCCGACCAGCGCACCGGCGATCAGGGCGCGCACCTGCTCCGCAGCGTCGGACATGGCCTGCTCGGGCGGCACCTCACCGGAGAGGGCGAGGGTCAGGCCGTTATCCCATGCAGCCCACATCGAGCCCATTTCGGGGATGTTGGGCATGGGCATTGCGTTGACGCCGGCCTCGCCCATGGCAGCCAGGTCGGGGTCGTCGGTGCGTTCCAGGACGGCCTTGAACGCCGAGGGGCGCAGGCCGGTTTCATACAGCTCCTGCATGAGCTCCTCGGTGGCGACGAACTCGGTCAGGAAGGCCTGGGCCAGGAGCACATTTTCGCTGAACGGGTTGACCAGGAAACCCTGAACGCCCAGGAAGGGCACGCCGTCATCGGGGAAGAAGGGGGCGACGGCATAGGGCACGCCGGATGCGCGGATGCGGTCCAGCGCCCAGGGGCCGGCCATCAGGAAGGGGATCTGACCGGTCTCGAACAGGGAGTGGGCGGTTTCGTAATCGAAGGTGGAGGGTACGAGACCCTCTGCGGCCGCATCGGCCATCCACTGGGCGGCGGCGATCATGCCCTCGCTGTCCAGCCCCACGTCATTCGGGTTCCAGGCGCCGTTCTCGTCCTGGCCGAAGACGTACCCGCCAAAAGCCGTCAGCAGGGGAAGGGTGTTGTAACCGCCGCCGTCGGCAAAGGCAATGGCGTACTGGACCTGACCGGCGGCTTTCAGTTCACGGCCGATCTCCAGCACCTCGTCCCAGGTTCGCGGCGGCTCGGGAACCAGCTCGGTGTTGTAGAAGAAGCCCAGGTTTTCGGTGGCGTAGGGCAGTCCGTAGAGGTTGCCGTCGGTGTACGTGAAGGCTTCGAGGGCCGATTCGACGAACTCATCGCGCTTGTCGCCCAGGTCGATGGGGGCTACCAGGCCGCTCTCGACCAGAGCGCCCAGCCAGTCGTGAACGCCCAGGTAGATGTCGGGACCTTCACCGGCGGGGATGGCGATAATCGCCTGCGTGCGGATGTCCGGAACGCGGCCCAGGTCTTCCACAATCAGCTCGACATTGTATTCGGCCAGGAACTCCTCGGCCAGCCCCTGCAGGATGGGGGTGCGGGTGTCGTCAGCCCAGATGCGCAGCGTGGCAGCAGCTTCGGACGCAGGAGCTTCAGTGGGTTCGGCGGGCTCTTCTTCGGCCGGGGGTTCTGTGGGCTCTTCCACCGCCTCAGTCGGCGCGGCGGGCTCAACCGGCTCTTCCACAGGCGCTGTGGGGGCGGTTGTGGGGGCCGCCGCTGGCGAACAGGCTGTGAAGACGAGAACGGTGATCAACGTAAGAACGACGAAAATCCAGCTTCTTCTCTTCATCTCAATAGCTCCTTTATTTGGTTGATTCGGAACCAGGCCAGCCCCAGCGTGTGGGCTGGTTATTGAGCATATGGTTGGATGGGGTTTGTGTTTGGTGCCTCCTTTACGACAGGCTGATACGGCTGAAATGGACAGCCAGCAGGCCGTACGCGCAGATGCGAACGGCTGATTTTATTGTAGGAAGCTTTTGGGGAGGTGTCTTGCTCTGGAACGGGATGTTTTTGTCAGATTCCGGGATGGGGAGGAGGAGGGAAAGGTGTCGAACTGGCAACGCCAGCACTAAAGGCTGGCATGTTATCTGCGTATATGCAGTGAGTGGCGTACAGCTGTGAGCGCGTTTGTGTGTAAAGATGTGAATGAAACTGCTGAGCCGGATAAGGGGGATAGTATTAATTTTCTTAGAACTTAATGATCATTAAACTCTAAACTCATTATCCCGGATCCAATCCCAAAATTCGGATCCATCATCGTGATCCCAATCTAGCTCGCTGTCCTTAGAATAGTCGTTTATTTCAAGCTCTCCATCCTCCACATGTTCGATGAACATCGCTGGCCAATCGGGTCCAAAAATAATGTTATCCAAAAATCTGAAGCCGATGCCAACTTCAAAGGTAGGGCCAGAGAATGAATCTGCACCGTATCCCAGATCCATATACCCACCGGATTCTGTTATGAACTCATGTTTATTCAACCCGACAGCGTAAAAAACAGCTTCTGTCGGGTACCGATTAGATAGAGAAATACGAACATCTAAACCAGGGGTGGTAAATGGTAATCGAGAGAGTCCCAATAAAAGTTTCGATATGCTGAAGGCCTTTTTGGGAGTGAGATCTTTACGGGTGAATAGTCTCTTGACGGCTTCGGTTACTTGATAGATGTATTCACCATCGGAATAATCAAACCAGAACAATACATCTGATAAATCCTCGCATGCATAAAGTTTTTCTCGGGCTAATTCGAAGAACTGGTTCGGCATATTAATCCTTCATTTGATTGGCTATGCTGACCTTTTGCATATCACGTTATCAACTAAAGAAATTGTCAGATAGGTATAAATAACTGCTAGTTTTGCATCATATTCCGTTGAGGTTGTTTAACGGTGACCAACGCAATTTATATAATCCCAATTTGCTTGCACGATTTTTTTCAATGGCGTCACGGTATTGATCACCTGCGCCAACTTGTTTTATGAACGACCTGACCGTCCATTTCAATTTATCTCTTGCATTATCACCCTTTGGCTGTTCCAGCCCTTCTGGAACATAAGACGGATCAAATACTTCGTCGGCAAATGTGATCAGCACATGCCGGCAGGCATAACCCACCTGATTCCAGGATGCGCCAGTACTGTTAGCTGCCAAGGTGAATAATTGTTGGTAGGTATCGGTCAGGAGTTTATGGGTAAGAGGATATTGTGTAGAGACAGTGTTGTCCACTAGTGATACTACCTCATTCATAATATCTGTCGGGGTTATCAGACTCTCCATGGACCGGAGTTCGAAATCGATGTAGTGGTAAAAGGGGTCAAATATTACCTCTACTGCGCTATGAACATAATCGATTAACTTTGTACCGCTCCCCCCGTAAGTTTTTGTTCCAAGTGAGTACAGACCACCTTCACCTTTTTGAATAATCATTTCCAATACCTTCAAGTGTTGGGCCATGCGTTCTTCTTCATCAAGTGAAAATCCGAGGCTAGTTCTTCCTGCTCCTAGTACATTTGCATCCCTTCGTTTTGAAAACCATTCTTCAGAAATAAACTCTTGATACCTCGTAGAAGAACGAATGCGATTCAAAATACCAGAAATGAGCGGATTTTTATTTGCGTAATACATCGCTTGGGCAAGTTGTTCGTCTGCATGGTTATAATCCGCTTTCATCAACATCTGACGGTAGTTTTGCCATTTCACCCGGACATCCTTTATTTCGGCTACCATGCCTACCTCTCTATTTTTCGAATTTGCTTTTTTAAGATTATTCAATGCCTCATTAATTTCTCTTTGGGCGCGCTGGGTTGAGCCGCTTTCGTCAATGAGTTGAATATCGCATAGACAGCCAGGGCATAAAACGATCTCTTCTGCCATAACCTGCTTCAGAAGCAGATCGAGATGATAGCCGCACTGAGGGCGTTCCAGTTCGATCGGTTGATAAGAAAGATCAATTTCCATGGACTAAATGGCATATTCTCAACAAAAATGCGAATGTATGTTGGATTAAAGACTTGTTTTTAAGTGGTAAACCAGAGCGTACCCGACCACGTACCGTTCTGTTGTAAACATTCAAGCCGACATTATATTAAAGATTAGGTCGTTTTTTTCTGTGCGTTTTGGATTTGATTGAGTAATTCATATATAGATCCTCGGTTTGATGCGCGTAAAAAAACGTGGAAAACTACACGGCGATGCGACGGGTAAAAATATTTTTTATAAGGAAGTTAACCCGGGATAAATACAAATGGCGTAATTTTGGATAACACCGCTATTGATTTACTTTAAGAAGGAATTACATTTGGGCTTACAAGTTCGTCGCAATCTTATAAATAATTATAACGGATTAAACCCGGTATGAGCTTTATAATTTCATTCTCTCTTCCAGCAAACTCTACCACGAGAAAGCGCACATGCTGCTATTGAGGAGCCCCTCAACGGGGTAAAATCATGCTGTTCCCCTGTTCCGGTAACTGACACTCTCCCGCACATTGAAAGGTGTTCCTGCATTGAGCATTCACAGCCAACCTCTTTATCTGGGCATCGACACCGGCGGCACGTTCACAGACGGGGTGCTGTTCGACCCGCAGCAGCGGCAGGTGGTGCGCGCCGCCAAGGTGCTGACCACGCACCACGATCTGAAGATCTGCATCGCGAACATATTAGACGAACTGCTGCCCGGGCCGGCGCCCGAGCTCGCGCTGGTTTCCCTTTCCACCACGCTGGCGCCCAATGCGATCGCCGAGGGCAAGCGCCGACCGGCGGCGCTGCTGCTGATCGGTTATGATCCCGAGCTGGTGCAGCGGTTTCAGTTCCACCGGCAGTTCGGCACGCCCGATTATTTCTTCATCCGCGGCGGGCATCTGGCGAATGGTAAAGAGCGTGAAGCGCTGGATGAGGAGGCCATCCGGAGGGCCGCGGCGCAGGTGCAGGGCAGGGTGGACGCCTTTGCCGTCTCGGCCTACAACAGCCCGAGGAACGCCAGCCACGAACAGCGCGCGGCCGCAGTCCTCTCCGGCCTGACTGCGCTGCCTGTGGTCCAGGCGCATCACCTGTCAGGCGAGCTGGATTCGATCCGCCGGGCAACGACGGCCAGCCTGAACGCCTCGCTCCTGGCGCACACACGTGAGTTCATGGAGGCGGTCGAGGTAATGCTGGCGCAGAAGGGCATCCAGTGTCCGGTGATGGTAATGCGCGGCGACGGGTCGATCGTGCGGACGGATTTTGCGCGCGAGCGGCCGGTGGAGATCATCCATTCCGGGCCGGCCACCAGCGCCATCGGCGGGTATTACCTGGCGGAGACGGAGGCCGCCCTGGTGGTGGACATGGGCGGCACGACCACCGACCTGTGCGTGGTGGACCGGGGGAGGATCGAGACCATCGGGGACGGGGCAGCCATCGGACCCTACCGCACCTGTGTGCGCACGGTGAAATCGCACTCCTTCGGGCTGGGCGGCGACAGCCTGATCCAGTTCGATCATTTTCGTCACTTCTCGGTCGGGCCGGAGCGTGTGCTGCCGCTGTCTTACCTGTGTCACGAACACCCGCAGGTGAAGCAGAGGCTGGTCAACTGGCTGCGGTCGAAGGACAAAATCCTGTATTCCGACGAGCTGGAGCACTGGATATTACGCCGCGAGCCGCTGCGCCAGCTGGCGAACCGCTATAACCAGAAAGCGGTGGAACTGCTGCGAGCGGGTCCGGTGCGCATGCGCGACCTGGTGAAGGCTGCTGGTGCGGTCTCCGTCCGCGCGCTGGACACGGCTGAACTGGTCAACCAGGGGATCATCGAGCGAGCAGGGCTGACTCCCACGGATATTCTGCACGTGACGCAGGAGTTCCAGCCCTGGGATGTGGAAGCCGCCGTGCTGGCCGTAGAAATGGCCGCCCGCCTGTGGGGAGAAGACGCACAGGCTTTTGCCGGGCGGGTGAAGACGTGGATCACGCGGCGGATCGCCGGCGAGATCGTGCAGTATCTGAGCGGGATGGCGTTTTCTGCAGCGGAGAGCGGTCAGCTGGACCGCTGGCTGTTCGACGAAAGTATGAGCGGCAGCGGCCCTTACCTGGGCTGCAGGATTGCTTTGAAGGTGCCGCTGGTGGGGATCGGCGCGCCGGCCAGCGCCTTCTTGCCGGCTGTCGCAGCGGCTCTGGGAACGGAATGCATCCTGCCCCCGCACTATCACGTGGCGAATGCCGTGGGAACCGTGGTGGGAAACGTGATCGTGCGCCAGAAAGGCTCGGTGTTCCCCTGCCTGGAAGGGGCGGCCATCACGGGGTCACTGGCACGGGTGGCGAACAGCCAGACGAAGTTCGAGCGCTATGAAGAGGCGCTGGAATATGTGCGCACAACGCTGGAGGAGCAGGTTACCGCGCAGGCGCGCCTGGCCGGGGCTGAATCGGTGGTGGTGGAGTGTGAAGAGCGGCCGGTTGCAGAAGGGATGACGGAGGTTTATGCAGTGGCGATCGGTAAGCCGGGGGTCAATGGAAGGGCTGTAAGGTAGTTCGCTTGCCGGCAGAAGAGATTGAATAAGGCTGCATCGCAGAATCATAGAGGCAGCAGCTGTTTTGATTCGCAACGGCCTGCTGCCTTGTTAATCAATGAAGCAATGGGACCAAGGGCAGATTCGCGAAAAATCGATGATCAAAATAGAACATATGTTTGTGTAATAGGGAAGGGGCGTACCGTCTGCAGAGAGAGGAAATTATGAGCAGCGTCCAGCGAAATAACCCCACCGAACGCGAAAAGCGTATCCTTTATTTATATTGTATCTTATAAGAATAAGTACGGTCATTCCCCTTCTATGCGGGAAATTCAATATGATTGAAACATCTCGACCGCTTCATTGGTGAAGCGAGATCTCGATAAGCTGGAAGATATGGGCTGGATTTCCCGGACGAAGGGCCGGGCACGCAGCATTAAGCTTGTACAGACCTCGCAGCCAGCTGCATCCCGGAGTATACCGGTACTGGGCCGCATCCAGGCTGGAAGCCCGATCCCCCTCCCGCAAACTCATTTTGCTCTTTTACGATCCAGAAAGCACCCTTGACGTTCCCATCAGCAAGCTTCCGGCAAATATGACAGACCCGTTTGCGCTGGAAGTGCAGGGAGACTCGATGATTGACGCTCTGATTGGTGACGGAGATTATGTGATCCTGCGGCCGGCGAAGAGCGCCGAGTATGGGCAGATGGTCGCGGCCCTGGTCAACGGCGAGACAACTCTGAAATATGATTACCGGGAGGGGAAACGGATACGACTGCAGCCTGCCAACCCGGCCTATAAACCGCTTATCCTTGATGAATACGAATATGTGTGCATACAGGGACAGGTGGTGATGTTATACCGCAAATACTTCTGACTGGCAGCTGCCAGATCTGCTCGAAGATAAAGAATACAGGCCAGCATGATCCTGCCTGATAGAAAAACTCCTGCGCGGGTGACTTTCCCCTTAGGAGAGCATTGTCCATGCCTAACCCGGCTCACTTTTGGGGTCAACCAGCAGCAAGAGGCAGGGTTATTTTGCCGCTGTCCTGGATGACCGCTTCATTTGCCAGTGCAAGGTGCAGTACTTGACCCTAGAACCTCTGTTCTGATAAAATCGACGCAATTTCCATAACCGGAGCACTGCGAAGGAGGGATAATTGGAGTCAATCACGCTTGATACCGCCAGGCAGGTGATGCTTGCCGCGCAAGGCCTGAGCCAGGCACCTGACCGCCCGGCAGCGAAAACCGATGTGCTGCAGACGGTACGGCGCATGGGTGTCCTGCAGATCGACACCATCAACGTCGTCGCCCGCAGCCCTTACCTGGTGCTGTGGAGCCGCCTGGGCGATTACCGGCCGGTCTGGCTGGACGAGCTGTTAGCGGAGGGGGCGCTGTTTGAATACTGGTCGCACGCCATGTGCTTCATCCCCATCGAGGACTATCCCCTGTACCGGCGCCGTATGCTGGACCGGATTGAAGCGCAGGATGTGTGGATCCGCTGGGGGCAGAAGAACAGCGATGTCATGGGACGCGTGCGAGAGCGCCTGCGCCAGAACGGGGAGGTGCGCTCGGTCGAGTTTGAGAATAAGGACCGCCCGCCCGGCGGCTGGTGGAACTGGAAGGACGAAAAGACTGCGCTGGAACTGCTGCTGCTGACCGGGGAGGCGATGATCGCCCGCCGCCATAATTTCCAGCGGGTGTACGCGCCGCGCGAGCACATCCTTCCGGACTGGGACGACGCCCAGACTCCCTCCACAGAAGAGGTCTACCGGGAACTGGCACTGCGCAGCGTGCGTCACCTGGGTGTGGCCCTGTCCTCCTGGGTGGCGGATTACTACCGCCTGCCGAAGAAGGGCATGCCCCAGCGGCTGCAGGCCCTGGCCGGGGAAGGTTTACTGGTGCCGTTGACGCTGGAAGGGTTCAAAGAACCGGCCTATGTGCACCCGGACTGCATCCACCTGGTCGACGCGGCCGCTGCCGGCCGGCTGGAAGCAAACCTGACCACCCTCCTCACCCCCTTCGACCCGCTGGTGTGGGACCGCCAGCGGGCGCGCGACCTGTTCGCTTTCGACTACACCATTGAGTGCTATACCCCGGCGGCCAAACGACGCTATGGATACTTCACCCTGCCCATCCTGCACCGCGGGCGGCTGGTCGGCCGGCTGGATCCCAAGGCTCACCGCGCCCAGGGGATGTTCGAGGTGAAGGCGCTGCACCTGGAGCCGGGCGTGCCGGTAAGCGATGAACTGGTGAGCTGCCTGGCAGCAGCTCTGCGCCAGCTGGCGGAATGGCACGGCACGCCGGAGCTGGTGGTGCGCTGGTCCGACCCGCCTGAAATGGCTGCCCGGCTGAATACTGCAGGGTAGAAATATTTATTCAATCGGGCTGGTCTCTTCCAGAGCACCCATCAGCCAGGCACGCGCCAGCGATTCCTCTTCTGATAAGAGGGTGAATTGGGCCGCCTGGCACAGATTCAGGGTGTTCTTGTATAAATATTCGGCCAGTACTGCGGGGGTTAGCTGTGCATCCGGATCTCCGAGCTGCAGGCCCGCATAGTTTAACCCTATGACTACGAAATTTACGTGCGCGCGGGCAACAGGCGCTCCGCGTTCGACACAGCGGTCGCGCACAATGCGCGTGGTGGTACTCAGGTGAAACCCGCTTTCCTTCACCGTCCTGACAATCTGTTGAAATAACAGCGCGTAATGCTCCGGAAGCAAATAAGGCATATCGGTAAGCTGGTGGATCTTGGCTGCAATGGGCTCGATTTCCGGATACCTGCGCATAAATTCTTCGGTAATCGGATTGACGTAAGAAATCGTAACCGGCGACGGATGGCGTCTGGGATCATATACATAACCGGGAACGGTGTTGTTAATCTCTAATCCGCCGAGATCCAATTCTCTCAGCAGTGCTTTAAAGGATCCAACTCCAAGCCAATTGTCATATCCCCTCAACTCGTCCGCAAACCTATCTTTCACCAGAGAAGCCAGTTGAGCCATAGTGACCGGTTTGGGAGACAGACGGACATATTCAATAATCGCCTGGGTTATGCGGTTCTTGAAATTTTCTCGCCTCTCATCCACGAGTGGGGCGCCGGCAGCCGGTTTCTGGATAGGACCATCGGGTTTGGAAGTGGATCTCAACGTGACGTCAATATTCCCGTTCCGCTGGACGCCCCAGCTCCCCATCTGCCGGTCTTCATAAATCTCTAATTCTGGCGACCGGTCAACAATTGCTCTGGTCAGCGAGCGCAGCGAATAATAGCCGAGCCAGTTGGTACTTTCACGGAACTTACTGACCCGTTTATACAGCCTCGGCAGCTCATGGTCGTAGACGATGTCAACCGTGTTCAGTTCTTGTAAAATCACACTGGCCAGTTCTTCCAGAACAGCGTCTGGAGTAGTTACGGGCGGGCTGTAGGGTTTTTCCAGTTCTTCCACCGGTCCCATACGCAAGGCTTCTTGAACGAACAGCTCTAAAGGAGGCAGATAATCGCAGGCAGATCGATAGGCCGGTGACGAATAACCTGCAGCAATTACGATGCTCATGCGTTTATGCTGCCGGACCCTCAATAAGACAGGGGTAAAATCCGCATCCGCAGAAAGGAGAATGAACTCATCGAATTGACTGGGATGCTGAAGAGCATCCATGATATCCATAACAATGTGGATATCTGTACTGGTTTTCCCTTCATTAGTCAGCTGCGGGCAGTCCACCACCTCAAATCCCGTCTTCGTGAAGTAGGGCCTGTACTGCCCGTAGACGCCGGGATTCAGATAGCATTTACGAATGAGAATGCGCCGGATTGAATTGTCATAGCCAAAATGGGCCAGGGGCAGGTCGTTGCATAACCACTCCAACCAGCAGATCGGCTGGAGGGCAAATTTTTCTGCCACGTCCTTACCGCAGGTCTCTTTCAGGCGGCTGTACATGTTATCGAAATCGACAAACAAAGCAGAGTAGATCGTGTTCACTGCTATTTCCTCCCTGGATTACGAAAAGACCGTATGCTGCACGGGTAAGGAAAGGTGCGGCAGATTTAATTAA
>JAAYXE010000013.1 GCA_012516075.1 Chloroflexota bacterium
CGACACCTTCCCCCACCAGGAACGGTTCAACTGGTAAAGTCCAACGCCGCTGGCTGTGAACAGAAAAACTCCAGCCAGCCAGAGCGCATTGAACGCCAGCGGTTTGGTGGTAACAACGGCGTGCGGCAGGCGCAGCGCCTGGTACGGCCCAAGTACCACGGTTACCATCAGAGCAGCGATGCCGGCTGTGAGCACCACAGGACGGAGCGGTGTACCTGCACGTTTGTGCAGCCACCAGCCGCGCAGCAGACAGACCAGCAGGGCAAGCGCTCCAGCAATCACCGTGATTATATCTCCACCGCCCAGAGGAGTAAGCAGGGTCAGGTGATCGAATGCGGCCGTCAGCGGGTAAGTCAGCCGCCAGTGCCAGGGCGGGGTCTCGTGCAGCCGCAGGGTCAGATCTCCGCCGGAGTGGACGACCAGGATATATTTGTCTCCGCCCAGGCTGGCGGCCTGTATGCGGGCATTGAAGAAAACGTCTCCGTCTGCGGTGGCCGCGAATCCGGGCACCTCTACGTATGAATAGCGGCCGCCATCCGGAACGCGCACCGGAATCAACCCTTCAGGAACATCCTGCAGGACGAGTGTGCGGACATTTCCGTTTACCTCATCCTGTACAACCTGGTAAGGCGGATCGCTGCGCAGTGCAATGCGCGGATCGCCCATCAGGTAATGGAATGGAAAGTTGGCGTAACCCTGCAGCGTGCCCCGGGTCTGCAGTGCAACCACCTGCCCTATCGGGAACTCCGGCCAGGTATAACGAAAAGGCAGGTCCTGATGCTGTCCGATCATGTACCCGGCCATCGGGCTGTAGACAAACCCGGCATATGCCGCCGCCCCCTGATGGATGAAACCCAGGGCAATCGAATCATCCTGCCATACACGCAGAGTCTGGCAGCTCGATGTGCTGACGATAACCGGGGGCAGCTCAGGGAGGTGGCTGGCAAGCAGCGTCGTCTCCGGATCGATGCGTAAGTATTCATCGCTTCCGTGGCCGGTGAAGGTCAGATAATCGGCCTGCTGCAGCGCCTGGATCAGCGAGCTGCGGTCCATAGCCATGGTTTGCGGCGGGTCAACCCGGTAATCGGTCAGGACGGCTCTGGGGGCTCCGTCAGTGGGGTGTTCTCCATTGGCCGCAAAGAAGTGACCCTGGATCCCGGAGCCCGGTTGAGCCCGGAGCTGCTGGCCGCGCTGCCAGAGCTCGCGTGCCTCGTCCAGTGTGGATCCCGTGAAGATGCCAATCGAAGGCAGTTCTCCGTGCTGCTTCAGGGCCATCCCGGCGCTGGCCATAACCGCATCAGAAAGCTGGTCTGGGCTGGCAACCCAGAGGATAGTTTCCGGTGCTCCGGAAAGCGCATCCTCCCAGCTTTGCACCAGGGGCAGGTCTTCCGATTGGGCAATCTCTTCCGCCAGGGGCAGATAAGGATCCCCGGGGAGAATGAGCAGGATTGTGCCGCTGTGCGGCGCGGGCGGGTTTGCTGCAGTCTGCGCCGTCCAGGGCAGTAGTATCAGGACCGTGATGAAGAACAGGATGATGAGGATCCTTCTCATTATTTACCTGAAGGGCCTTAAAGCCGGCAGAAAAAAGATATGCTTAGAACCTAATTATATACAACCATCTCTGCAGGCACAGAAATTCGAATCACATGCTCCCCCGACCATCTGATGCGTGCCTTTTGTCTATCCGCAGCCGGACCGCTGTCGAATCACGGAGCAAAGCTCAGATCAATGCCTGCGCCTGCGGCCGCGTTTTCTTCAGGTGTTGCATTCCAGTAGCCGTGCCAGGCGCTCACAGCGGCGAAGTGCGCTAGATCCTCAGGCCTCATCGGTTGGAAAGCGTCGGCAGCAGGCCTGCCAGCTTCCTGAAAAAACTGCCCATCTTCCGCATCAGGATCATCAGGCTGACTATTGGCTCATTGGAACGGTTGCGCCAGGCATGGCGCTCGTTGGATGGAATATCGATAAAATCACCCGCCTTCGCTTCAACCCAATGGCAGCCCGTAGAATCATGGCGTAATACCTCCACCGCCCCTGACAGGATGAAAAAATCCCCGACGTCCGCATGGCTGTGCAGGGGAAAAGAGCGTTTACACCTGCATAAAAAGAGCTCTATCCAGCGCGCCAGATGGCTGCTACAATGGTGAGAATTCCTCACAAAATGAGATAAATGTCCGTTTTATATGAAAAGCTGCGGCCGGAATTAATACCGCTCATGGAGGTCAGAATGTTTGAACTGCCCGAATTCGTTACATTGACCAGGCAAATAAACGATACGCTTCTGGGAAAAGTGGTGCAGACCGGATGTCTTGGAAACACGCCGCACAAATTTGTCTGGTACAACCGCAGTCATGAAGAGTTCAAGTCATTGACTCATGGCAAAACGGTGGGAAATGCCAGAACCCGTGGAAAGTGGCTGTTTATCCCTCTGGAACCCGGGTATGTGCTCGTCCTGGGTGAATGCGGGGGAAAAGTTCTTTACCATGCTCCGGGTGCAAAAAGGCCAGATAAGTACCACCTGCTGATCTCATTCGAAGATGGTTCTTCTCTCAGTGTAACCACCCAGATGTGGGGTGCAATGGAACTGTATAAGCAGGGCGAAGAAAACAACAGGCAGTATATACGCGATATACGGATCACGCCGGTAGAGCCAGAGTTCACCTGCGAATATCTATCCGCTCTGATCGATGAACTGACCACCAGAGGAAAATGGAGTGCTAAGGGACTGCTGACTCAGGACCAGCTCATCCCGGGTCTGGGGAACGCCATTGCTCAGGATATCCTCTTCCGGGCCAGACTTCATCCCCGGCGCCCTGTTGATACTCTGAGCAGCGATCAGCGCAGTGATCTCTATCAGGCTATCGTAGAAACCGTGGAGGAAGTTACCGGGAAAGGGGGGCGGTACGACGAAGTGGATTTATATAACCAGCCAGGGGGCTACATACGCCTGATGGACAGGCATGCTGTGGGAAATCCCTGCCCACGGTGCGGCTGTAAGATCGAGAAAATCCAGTATTTGGGCGGAGCGTGTTATTTCTGTCCCAGCTGCCAGCAGTAAATGAACTGGCAATCCTCACAAATACTGTGCCAGGCTGGACCAATCATAGCGAATACAGGGGATATCCTGCTCGATCCGCTCGCGGCGTCCGTCCATAAACATCCGGCTCCAGGGATGATCCGAGTAATCGCCATCCTCAGTGCTGACCTGTATGGCTGCATACAGGTCAATCTCGCGCAGTTTCATAAACCAGGGCAGCTCCTCCAGCCAGGCCGGGTCCAGTGTGTTCTCTTCCCGATAACCGGATAAAAAGATCGGCATAAATCGCCCGGTAAACGCCTCCGGATCACGTTCTACGCTGGAGGCATAAAACAGGACCATGGCGATATCGTAAATAAAATGGCCGCAGCAGCAGTCGTCAAAATCGAACAGGGTCAGGTTATCGTTTTCATCCACGAAAAAGTTGCCTGCATGCGCGTCCTGGTGGATCATGCCGTAGCCTTGCGGATCACGCGGCAGGCTGCATAGATGCTCCAGAACAGCGCGGTACTTTTCGAGCGCCAGGCTGTCTTTCTCTGGCATCTGGCGCTCGGCAGTGTCATTTTCTGGCGCGTCCCAGTCGTAGCGATCCCAGGCAGGGCTGGAAACGCGATACGTTTTCGCCAGAGCATGCATCCGTCCGATCAGGCGCCCATAATTGCGAACCAGACGCTCGGTGAACTGCCCAGAGCCGACCCTCCGCCCCGGTGCGTAGACAAAGGCTGTTAATAGAAATTCCCCACCTTGCCCATCACTCACCGCTTCCACCAGACTGCCGTTTTCTGAAGGAACAGCGCGCGCCACTGAAACGCCCCCTTCCGCCAGATAATTGATCCAGTCCACCTCGCCGCGGATCAGATCTGGCGACCGGCGCTCACTGTGCCCAATACGCAGAATAAACATGCCGTCCGTGCGCCAGAACCTGTATATGAAGTTCTCGAACCCGTCCAGCGATTCAATATGATCTGCGGGGATGTTGTAGCACTGCAAGGCCTGCTGCAGGATTCCATCATGAAAGCGATTAGCGATTTTAGGATCCATTGATTATCCCTTTGAGGAAATACATGCGTGCTGGCCCTGCAGCGAAAAGGCAGACGCCTGATGAGATGATTTTAATCTTACTCCAATCGATCTGTGCTATCCTAATGACTTCGCCGGGAAACCATACCGGATAGGAGTGTACACAGGATGGTAAAAACATTAACGGAATGGATCGTGCTTCTCATGACATCGATGGGTTACCCGGGTCTGGCCCTGATCATGTTCCTGGAAAATGTGTTTCCCCCCATACCTTCCGAGATTATCCTGCCGCTGGCCGGCAGCCTGACCATTCAGGGTCACTTCCAGCTTGCCGGAGTCACCCTGGTTGGCGCCGCCGGCTCGGTGGCCGGGTCGTGGGTCTTCTATGCTCTTGGGCGCTGGGTTGATGAGAGCCGTTTACGCCGGCTGCTTCAACGCTATGGAAAATGGCTGCTGCTCACCGAAGGCGACCTCGACCGATCCATCGCCTGGTTCAGGCGCTACGGTGACTGGGCCGTTTTGATCGGGCGCATGATACCGGTGGTTCGCAGCCTGATTTCGATCCCGGCAGGGCTGGCGAAGATGCACTGGATCAAATTCACCCTGCTCACGGCCCTGGGCACACTGGGCTGGAGCCTGATCCTCGCCCTTTCCGGTCGTCTGCTGGGGCACGGCTGGGAGATGGTCAGCGAAGTGGTTGGCCGCTTCCAGGACATCGTGGTCATCGCCATCGCGGCCCTGCTGCTGGCCTTTGTCATCCGCCGCCTGCTGGCACAGCGCCAAAAAGACGGCGACCATTCCTAGATTCTGCTATTTTTGAGCTGACTTCCTTTGAAGGAAGTCAGCTCAAATGAATGATTTAAACGATCTCAAGGGATATTTACGGCTGCGGCCAGGCGAGCGCATAAGCAGAAAGGATGCGCTCGCAGATGTGATTGAAATTTTCATCTACCCTGCAGCGAGCAGGGTCTTCCCGATACCAGGCTGCGATCTCTTCGGCTCCGCGCGCAAACGGAATCGTGCAGACAAAATCAGGGACCAGGCGTTTGATTTTGCTGTTATCCAGGATGAAGGAATGCGCTTTATCACCCAGCAGGCTGGCTCCCCACTCCGGATCATACGCGGCGATCAGGTCCGATGGCACATGGACGATATCCGCCTCCGTGCCGAATGCCCGTGCAATCGTTGTAAAGATCTGATTCCAGGTCAGCCACTCATCTGAGGTGATGTGATAGGCTTCCCCAATGGCGTGCGGATTCCCCAGCAGCCCGACAAATCCTTTCGCAAAATCAGCGTGGTGCGTTAATGTCCACAGCGATGTCCCATCCCCGTGGACGATCACCTTCTTTCCCTTCAACATGCGGTCTACAACGGTGTAACCACCCCGTACAGGCAGGGACGTGCAGTCATAGGTATGGGAAGGCCGTACAATGGTGATGGGATATTTTTCCTCCCGGTAAACCCGCACCAGCAGCTCCTCGCAGGCAATCTTGTCCTGAGAATATTTCCAGCAGGGGTTATCCAGCACGGTTGATTCGGTTACCGGAAGCCGTGCCGGTGGGGTCTGATAAGCGGATGCTGAGCTGATAAAAATATACTGACCGGTCCGGCCGCGGAACAGATCCAGATCGGTCTGCACATGTTCGGGGGTGTAGGCAACCCAATCGACCACGACATCGAACGTCTGATTTCCTATAGCTTCCCTGACGGTATCGGGCGACCGGATATCTGCGGTTAGCACCTGCGCCCCTTCTGGCACCGGCCGTACCGACTGGCCCCGGTTCAAAAGATACAGGTCAATGCCTTTTTCCAGCGCCAGCTTTGAACAGGCCGAGCTGATAATGCCCGTTCCACCGATGAAGAGAACTTTCATCCTGGTCTCCTTTCAAGTCTTTTCTGGCTTGATTATATTCCACCAGTCGTGCAGCAGCCCAATTCTCAACGCCACAAAGTTCAACAAGAAGTTATAAATCCGGATGCCGGATTCCCTGAGCCTCCTTATAATACCAGCGGGTTCGACCCTATTTTAACGGTCGCTTTTCCAGGGCAGCAGGTGAATGGACCAACGTGGGTCCAGAGCTGCGGTAAGTCGATCCCATCAGTGACGATCACCTTTCGGGGGACACCAGTCCTGTCCTGGTTTCCTGGAAAGTAGAAAGGTTTATCATTCTGAAAGAAATGTGTTCCGAACACAAGGAGGAAAAATGGCCAGTATCGGATTTATCGGTCTCGGAATCATGGGCGGGCGCATCGCCAAACGTCTGATGGATGCCGGCCACAAGGTCACCGGCTATAACCGTACAAAATCGAAAGCGGAATGGTTAATCCAGGCCGGAATGCAGTGGGCAGACTCGCCGTACGATGCAGCCCGGGCATGCGACCTGATCTTCAGCATGGTCACCGGTACTGAAGCGCTGAATGCGATCACCTCAGGGCCGCAGGGTTTGATCGCCGGCCTCAAACCGGGTCAGATTTATATCGACATGAGCACCGTCAGCCCAACGGCCAGCCGGGAGGTGGCCAGACAGGTGGCTCAAAAAGGCGCCCACATGCTGGATGCGCCTGTCTCCGGCAGTGTATCCACACTGGAGGCAGGCAGGCTCTCCATCATGGTCGCGGGCGAACGCCCGGTGTACGAACAGGTGCTGCCCGTTCTGCGCGCAATCGGACCCACGGTTACCTATATCGGAGAGAACGGGCTGGCGGTGTCGATGAAAATTGCCCTCAACATCAGCCTGGCAGCGCAGATGCTCGCCTTCAGTGAAGGCGTTTTGCTGGCCGAGAAAAGCGGCATCGCGCGTGAGACCGCAGTCGAGGTGATGTTGAACAGCGCGATCGCTTCTCCGATGTTAAAGTACCGCGGGCCGTTCGTGCTCCAGCAGCCGGAAGAAGCCTGGTTCAACGCCCGTATGATGCAGAAAGATCTCGACCTCGCCCTGGAAATGGGCAGGCAACTCAACGTCCCCCTCCCCACCACAGCGGTCGCCGGCGAATTTCTCACTGCCGCCCGGGCCATGGGGCTGGCCGATAGGGACTTTGCCATCCTGTTCGATGTGCTGGCGAAAAAGGCAGAGCCGTCCTGACGAACCGTCCATCACCTGCGCCAGGTTCAACAACATAGCGGTGAAAGTTATTAGTTTTATGTAAAATAGATAGGCCCCGGGTTGGCTTCGTCCCACCGCCGCCTGGTTTACTTTATAATTCACTTGAATGACGGCAATGAACTTTCCGGGAGATCACATCATCTCCTGCCGTAATCACGATCAGGAGGCGGCAGGATAGCGAATGAGCGATAAAAAGGGGCTCCCCAGTGTAATGGCCGAGCAGCTCAAACGCCAGACGAGGCTCGCCCTGCTGCAGGTGATCGCATGGTTTGGTTTGTGGCTGCTCGTGGTTGCTGCCGGCATCCTGGCCCTCCGCTACGCGCTTCCCGAATCGCAGCAGGTAATTAACAACGCCGGGTCCCCTGTGCTGACTGAGATGCCGGGGGAGCTTGAACCACCCCCGGCAGCCGTGGTCAATCCGACCTCGACGCTGCCTCCGGCCGTTGAAGCCGGGGACGTGCTGGCCGATACCTACACACCTACCTACCTCACCTATACCGTGCAGGAGGGGGACGCCTTTGCACGCATTGCAGAGCGGTTTAATACCGATATCACCACCCTCATGCTGCTTAACCCGGACGTTACCCCCGAATTGATCAATGTGGGTGACGAGCTGCGTGTTCCCGTCCCGCAGGACGAAAGCGCTCTGCCTGAGCCCACAGCTTCCGGTGAGCAAACCTTTGTGGAATACACCGTCGTAAGCGGCGACACCCTGGCCGGGATCGCAAACTATTTCGGCAGCACCGTCGACGCAATCGTGTTCGCCAACAGCCTCACCAGCCCTGACCAGCTTCAGGAGGGGCAAACGTTGATAATCCCTGTGCAGGCCACACCTGCCGCTTCACCAACCTCTGAAGCAGCCGCCACTCCAGGCCCCTGAGAACCTCACAATATTGACCTCTCTAAAGGCTTTCCATCACGGGAAAGTCTTTTTCGTTTCTCAGCCTTAATTCCGAAATCACAGCCCGATTCGGCTTTCTGTCGCAGCCAGAATCAGACCGGAGACCGATTGCAGATTGGCGTGCTGCCGGTACCATCTCTACACACTTAGAAATATCTACTGCAGATGGAGGAACAATGAATCCACAGAATCTGATTGAAGTTGTAGACGTACACAGAAACCTGCCGGTTGGCGGCCGCATCCTGGGCGTATTAAACGGTGTCACTTTCAACGTCGCCGCCGGAGAATGGGTCGCGTTAACCGGGCCTTCAGGTTCGGGGAAATCAACACTGCTTGGCCTGCTCGCCGGGATTGACCGCCCCACCAGTGGGTCGGTTTTCCTGGAAGGGATCGAGATCAGCGCTCTCCCGGAGGCAAAGCTGGCTCAGGTGCGCAACCGCAAAATTGGCATTGTTTTCCAGGCATTCAACCTGATTGCCAGCATGAATGTCCTCGAAAACGTGGCTGCACCGCTCTACATTGGGCCGCACCGGCGGAACGCCCGTGAGCTGGCCCGCAAGATGCTGGCACAGGTTGGCCTCACCGACCGTCTGGATCATTTACCCCACCAGCTTTCAGGGGGTGAGCAGCAGCGCGTGGCCATTGCCCGCGCCCTGGTGGGTGGGCCCAGCCTGCTGCTGGCCGATGAACCGACCGGCAACCTGGACAGCGCCACCAGCACCCAGGTGCTCTCCCTCATCCGGGATATGCACCGTGAGCTGAACCTGACCGTGGTGATGGTCACGCATGATCCACAGGTTGCCGCCTATGCCGACCGCCAGATCCACCTGCGTGATGGCCGCCTGGTAGACGAGCTGCCTGTTTTCGAGAACATTCCCGCCGGGATTGCAAGGGGGCTGCAATGACACGTTTGAGCTTCTTTATCCAGACCGCTTTGAATAACCTGCGCCGCGGCGGGCAGCGCGTGCTGGTTGCCCTGCTGTGCGTGGCCTTCGGTGTCATGTCGCTGGTGTCTATGACTCTGCTTTCTGAGGCTATGAAAGGCATGATGGTCACAGAGCCTCGCAATATGATCGGCGCAGACATCAGCATGGACCGCATCGCTGAGGATGCCATCCTCCCCGAGCACATAGTAGGCCTGGATGCCCTGCAGGAGGCAGGTGTCATCAGAGAATATACACTGGTAGCCTATTCGTCCTCACTGGCCTTCCGCCTTCCCGGCTCGGTAGAACTGCACTACCCCGGAGCTGGAATCGGTATCGACCCGGCGGCTTACCCGCCGGCAGGCTCGCTGACCGTAAAAAGTCCGGGAAATGCCGGGCTGCCCACCCTGCTGCAGGAACCGGGCGATGTGATCATCAGCCAGGACCTCGTTCTGGATCACGGCCTTGAAATCGGCGACACGTTGATCCTGTCAGACCTGACGACCGGAGCCCCGGTGGAAGCACAAATACGCGGTATCGTGGTGGATACACCCAACCACCAGGGCAGCAAGTTGTACTACTCGCTGGAAACTGCCGCCAGGCTGAAAGCAGGCGGAGACTATCTGAATACTGTGCTGGCACTGGCAGAAGACCCGGAGAAAGCCCGGGGGGATCTGCAGGCTCAGGGCTGGCGTGTCTTCCTGGCCACAGACCTGGGCCGCCAGGATGCACAGGTTATCGAGACGTTCGTCGCCTTTTTAAATGGGGCCGGTGTTCTTGGTCTGCTGGTCGGCGGTGTGGGGATTGCCAATACCATGCAGGTTCTGCTGCGCCGCCGGCAGCGTGAGGTCGCGATCTGGAAAACCCTCGGCTACCGCAGTGGAGATTTGATCATCCTGTTCGCTCTGGAAGCTGGTCTGTTAGGGCTGGCCGGTTCCATCATTGGCGTGGCCCTGGGAATCGCTGTCTCCGCCGGTCTGGTGGACCTCTTCAGCCGCACATCCACCATGCTCATCCGCTGGACGCTCTCTCCTCTGCCGGCCTTGTTGGCCCTCTTCGTAGGGGTCGTCACAGCGGTGGTCTTTGCGCTGTGGGCGATCGTATCCACCACCCGGGTGGTGCCGGCAGCGCTTCTGCGCCGTGATCTGCGGACCGGCAGCAGCCTGGCCTGGTATCAGGCGCTGGGCCTGATCCTGATCCTGAGTGTACCCTTCACGGCTGTAATCACCCTGGTAATGGGGTCGCTGCTCAAAGCGGTCGTCGTCCTGATCGTGGCGCTGTCTGGCATGGTGGTGCTCGGCACTGGTCTGGCGTTCGTGCTGGGGCTGATAACCCGTCTGCTGCCGTTAAACCTCATTCCCCTGCTGCGGATCGGACGCAGCAGCCTGCGCCGGCGCGGTCTGGGCCCGGTGTTCGCCATGATCGCCCTGTTTATCGGCGTGGTTACCCTCACCTTTGGCGGTGTTGTCACCCAGAATGCAATCCGGGTGCTGGAATCCAGTACGCTGGACATTCAGGGTGATAATCTCACCATCCTGGCTCCGGCCGGCGAAGCGGATAAGATCAGCACTGCGCTGGAAGCGCGGGGCATCGAGCAGTACACGGTCGGTTACCATACACCTGTGCGGCTCATCCGCCTGGAAGGCGATCCGGAGGAGACCTACAATCCGCTGCTGATCGCACGGGCTGTCCCTACCAGCGAGTTCACACTCCAGGGCGAGCCCTGGGGCAGCCGGCCGGATGGCGTATACGTCCCAACCTTCTGGAATTTACCTGCGGGCAGCCGCCTGGAAGTCGTCCTGGATGACGGAACCGTTCACACACTGACCGTTGCCGGCAGCTATGCGCTGGATACCGGCCGCAGCTTCAGCATGCAGTTTGGCCTGCTGCTGCCCAACGAGACCAGCCTCGCGATGGCACTGCCTGAACAGGTGCGGTTCTTCACCCATGTCGACCCGGCCATCCTGGACCAGACCGTTTTAGAATTGAGCAGCACTGTTCCTCAGGCAACGGTGGTGAACCTGGTGGCTCACGCAGCACGCTTCGCCCTTGCCTACCGGAATCTGTTCAACCTGGCCGTCAGCATGGCCGGACTGGCTCTATTGGCCGGTGTGCTGTTGATGGCGAACTCCGTCTCCCTGGCCGTGCTGGACAGGCGCTACGACATCGGCGTCCTGAAGGCCATTGGTTACAGCCGCGCTCATGTGCTGTTGACCCTGGTGTTAGAATATATTCTCATCGCACTGGTGGCCGCCGGTGCAGGGCTGATTCTGGTGCGTGGCTTCCTCTGGCTTCTCAGCATGCAGAACCAGCTTGCCGGTAACCTGATGGTGCTGACACCTGGAGCAGCCGCGGCGGTCACCCTGGTGACCCTGGGTCTGACCCTTCTGGCTGTCCTGGCCTCAACCTGGAAGCCAACCCAGGTTTCTCCGGTGATGGTCCTCAACGATCGAGAATAAGCAGCAAGAAGAGATGCTCTCCTTTTTTCACGGCCTGCGCGGTAAATTAACCCTGACCTATACCCTGGTGACTGTCCTCGCGCTGATGGCGCTGGAGGTCCTGGTGATCGCGGTCATCCTGCTGATCTCCAGCCTCACCCGGGTGGACCAGCAGCAGTATCTGAGCGATGTCATCTACACGCTTTACCCGCAGGCCAGCGAACACCTCCAGCCAGGTGCTGTCGATCTGGATGGTCTGCAGACCTGGCTGGAGGAAGTTTACCGTTCTGGCTACGCCAGTGTGGAACCCCTTTCCGCCTTTGACAGCCCGGCGGCAAAAATCGTCCCGGAAGATCCCATGCTCGTACTGGCGCCGGATGGCGTTGTCCTGGCGCAGGCCCCCCGGGAAGCAGGCAGTCTAATCGGGCGCAAATACGTCCCCAGCAGCGACCCGGGCAGCGAGCACATCCTGCAGCAGGCCCGGGCCAAAAACTTCACTCCCCTCGGCCTATCGACAACCACATCTGACGGGAAAATCCGGCTAGCCGTTCCGGTTACCCGGGGTAATACGGATTCAGACCTGGTTGGCATTATCCTGCTGACAGTAGAACCGCCGCCCCCACAGATCCTTCGAAACTGGCCAGTATACCTGGGATGGGTTCTGGCCACCGGTTTGATGCTGCTGTGCGCTGTCGCTCCTTTTGGCGCCCTGTTCGGGTTTATCATGTCGCGCGGGTTGACCCGCCGCCTGAAAACCCTGACCCAGGCTGCAGACGCCTGGAGCGAAGGCGACTTCAGCCCCCGCCCGCTCGATCATTCGAAAGATGAGATCGGGGCCCTCTCAGCCCGCCTGCACCATATGGCCGAGCGGCTGGAGACCCTGATACAGACCCAGCAGGAGCTGGCTGCACTGGAGGAGCGCAATCATCTGGCGCGTGAACTGCACGACACCGTTAAGCAGCAAACCTTTGCCACGATGATGCAGGTGCGGGCGGCGCGCAACCTGCTGGAAAAAGACCCCCAGTCCGCCAGGGATCACCTGGAACAGGCGGAGGAGCTGATCCGCACCTCCCAGCAGGAGCTCAGCCGCATGATTACCGAGATGCGCCCTCCGGCCCTGGAGGGGCAGGGGCTTTCTGCCGCCCTGGAGGGATATTCCAGGACCTGGTCCCAGCACACCCGCATCCCGGTTGATTTTAAAGTCGCCAGTGAACGCCGCCTGCCGCTCGAATATGAGCAGGCCCTCTTCCGTGTGGCACAGGAGGCGCTGTCCAACATCGCCCGTCACAGCCGGGCGTCGGCAGTGCAGGTCCATCTGGTCTTTGCAGACAGACGAGTATCCCTCCAGGTGACCGATAACGGTGTCGGTTTCGATCCCAATTCAGGGGATGGCGGGTTTGGTCTGGTCAGCATGCGCGAGCGGCTGTCCCAACTGGGCGGCTGGCTGGAGATCGCCAGCACACCCGGCGAGGGGACCCGGCTCACAGCATACCTGCCCTTAGAGGAGAAAGAAGCACTTTATGGAAAACGAGAAGATCAGCGTGCTCCTGGTGGATGACCACAGCATGGTTCGCATGGGGTTGAAAGCCTACCTGGGCAGCCTGCCTGATATTGAGGTGATCGGCGAGGCCGGCACCGGTGCAGAGGCAGTGCGCATGGTCGCCGACCTGACCCCAGATGTCGTCCTGATGGATCTACTCATGCCCGGTATGGATGGGGTGGAGGCCACCCGGCAGATACGCCGCATCAGCCCTGCTACTCAGGTCATTGTGCTGACTTCTTATCACGAAGACGAGCACATCTTCCCGGCCATTCGCGCCGGCGCCCTTTCTTATGTCCTCAAAGACATCGATCCGGACGAACTGGCGGAGACCATCCGCCGTGCGCACGCCGGGGAGGCGGTGTTAAACCCGCGCGTGGCTGCCCGCCTGGTGCAGGAGTTTCACGGTTCGGGCGCCCAGGCCCCAAACCCCTTTCAGGAACTTACCGAACGCGAGCTGGAGGTGCTGCGCCAGATTGCAGCCGGTAAAAACAACCGTGAGATTGCCGGGGCGCTGTTCATCAGCGAAAAGACGGTCAAAACGCATATCACCAATATTCTCAGCAAACTTCACCTGGCCGACCGCACGCAGGCTGCAGTATTTGCCTGGAAATCCGGAATTGTGCGCCGCGACAGCACCACCAGCGATTGAAGCTGTTCGTAATGTTCAGCGCAGCAGGCCGCGCCGGTAAGCTTCTCCAACGGCAGCAGCCCGGTCTCTGACCCCCAATTTTTCGAAGATATGCAGCAGGTGCGTTTTCACCGTCGCCTCACTGACGAAGAGCGCCGCTGCAATCTCGCGGTTTGAAGCGCCGTTTGCTACCTGCTGCAGCACTTCGATCTCTCGCTGGCTCAATGCTTCGCCCGCGGGCCTGCGCACCTGGCTGATCAGCCGGCGCGCAACCGGGGGCGAGAGCACAGACTCTCCCTTCATCACCGCGCGCACCGCACGCAGCAGTTCATCCCCGGGTACGTCCTTCAATAAATAACCGCTTGCGCCTGCTTCGATTGCGGGGATCACATCGCGGTCGCTGTCATACGTGGTGAGTACCAGCACCTGTGTCTCCGGACTCAGACTGCGGACCTGCTGAATGGCCTCCACGCCGCCCATCTCCGGCATACGCAGGTCCATCAGCACCACATCCACCGGCTGGCGGCGGATCTGTTCCAGGGCTTCCCGGCCGTTAGCAGCCTCTCCAACGACTTCAAAGTCCGGATCTCCTGCGAACACGCCTCGCAGACCGCCCCGCACAACCGGATGGTCATCGACGATCAGGCCCCGGATGGTTTCTGCCATGCTCGATATCCTTCTTCGGCGGGTATCGCTGGCACGCTGGCATTCACCGCTGTCCCATCTCCAGGCGCGCTCTCGATCTGCAAACGCCCCGCAACCTGTTTCAACCGCTGCTCCATCAGGTGCAGTCCATATCCATGTCCAGTATTTTGAAGGCCGTTCGTTTTCATCTCCTCCAGAGAAAAACCCACCCCATCATCGCGTACATCCAGCAGCACCAGATCCTCCAGGTACGAAAGCGTCAGGCCCACCCGCTTTGCCCGGGAATGTTTGGCGGCATTGGCCAGGGCTTCCTGGGCCACCCTGAAAATTGCGTCCTCGATTTCGGCGAGCAGCGGCTGCGGAGTACCTGTGACCTCGAACTGCAGCGCCATCCCGGTGGACTCGGACCAGCTCCTGGCCAGGAGTGAAAGTGCATCCACCAGCGAATCTCTCTCCAGCGCCTGTGGGCGCAGCGCCTGCACCGACCGCCGCGCCTGCAGCAGGCTTTCCCGGGCCAATTCACTCGCCTGCTCCAACTCGCGCTGCCATCCTTCTCCACCTGCCCTCTTGCGGTCTGCCGTTTCGAGCAGCCGGATAATCCCGACCAGGTTTTGAGCCAGCGTATCGTGGATCTCGCCGGCCAGGCGCTGGCGCTCATCCTGAACTCCAGCCTCACGCGCCTGTTCCACAAGCTGCGCCTGCAGGGCGGCATTTTCTTCCAGTGCCTGCGCCAGCCGCCGGTTCGCTTCTTCCAGTTCGGCAATGACCTGCTTGCGCTGCCGGTTTTGTTCCGCGGTGATCTCACCCATGTAGCTAAAAATGCTGACCAGCGTGATGGTGATCACCAGGATGACCAGATAAGAAAGAATCCCCGGAGCGGTCGGTTGAGGCGGCCCACCCGTCTGCCACGTGACCGATATTATAGCTGTCAGGGTCACCCCAACCAGCCTCCAGGCGCCCGGCAAAAAACGCCAGGCGTGCAGGTAGCCGGTGAAAGCAAAAAGGCCGAACCACGGGCTGCGCTGCATCAACAGGGCGATAAAAACCAGCAGGCCCGCGTAGTAAACAGCCATCCGGACCGGAGAATTCGTCCAGCCCGGATGGCAGGTCACCATCCACCACATCCAACCGGCAGCCAGGGCAGCCAGTCCAACGATGATCAGCCGTGCTGCCGGGGACGGATCCCCGGTCAGCACGGCCAGGGCTGCCCCTGCAGCCAGCAGGACGTAGGGGATGACGCGCGCAACTGCACTCAGGCGTCTTTCCCAGAATTCAAATTTGTCATCTGCCGGTGTTGTGACCATCGCCTGTAAATCGTCCCCTGAACTCCTGCTCACTCCCAGCGGAAGAAACCGGCAGCAAAGCAGGCGGCCGCAATCGCATATGCGGCCATTATAACCAGATTTGCAGGCTCAACAGCGCCGCCCATCCAGGTATCATGGACGGACTGGCGGAAGGCGCCCAGCGGGGTATACGCCCCGATGTGGGCCAGTAGGGCGGGCATTTGCTCCGCAGGCACAGTTAAACCGCCCAGGAAAGCCATCGGCCAGTACAGCAGGATTCCCACACCAGACGCCATCCTTCCGCTGGAGGACAGGGCAGCGATGAGGATGCCGATCGCGAACATCGCCAGCGCACCCAGAGCGAAGGTAATCAGGGCCCCGCCGGGATTGCGCGGCAGTGCGATGCCGAGCACAGCTGAGGTAATAACCACCAGCGCCACAGCTATAACAGTGATCAACAGCTGCACGCCCAGCTGGGCCCCCAGCAGCAGGCCCGGGTGCATGGGCGTGGTCGAGAGCCGGCGCAGCACCCCACTTTCCCGGTACGCTCCCAGATACGTGGGAACCAGATAAAGCGCATTCAGCGCCAGAGACACGGCGACAGCCATCGATGGCAGTAAGGCATCCACCGTTTTAAACGAAATGCTGAAAATAACCAGCACAAACAGCGGGATGGCCAGCATAAAAAACAGGTTTCCGTGGTCGCGCAGCGCCAGCTTAAGCTCTATCAAAAATAGTCTCAAGAAAGCGGTCATTTTTCACTCCTTACGGATTCTCATTTGCTTCATCTTCAAGGCCGCGGCCGGTGAGCGCCAGAAAAGCGTCGTTCAAAGTGGCCTGCTCCAGCCGCAGTTCAAGCGCCGTGATCTCTCTCTGGTGCAGGAAGGCGCTCACCACCCCGAGCAGGTTCCCCCCGCCCGTGACCTGAATTTGCTCCCCGCTGCGCTGCACACTGTGCACTCCCGGCAGTCCGGCCAGCAGTTGTTCATCCAGAGGCGCAGAAGGTCTGAAACGAATGCTCTGTGCGCCGTTCACCCGCTTCACCAGGCCGGCGGGTGAGTCAACCGCTATTACTCTTCCGCCATTAATCACGGCCAGTCGGTCACATAACTGCGCTGCTTCCTCCATGGAGTGCGTAACCAATAGAATAGTCGTCCCCTGATCCCTGACAGACCGGATCACTTCCCAGGTGTTCAACCGGGCCTGTGGGTCGAGACCGGTGGTGAGTTCATCCAGAATCGCAATCTCAGGCCTGCCCACCAGCGCCAGAGCGATAGACAGGCGCTGTTTCTGACCTCCCGACAGCTTCCCGTAAACTGCGTTCTGCTTTTCGGTCAGACCAAACGCTTCCACCATCCGCTTCCAATCGGCAGGCCGTTCGTAGAACGAGCTGAACAGCGCCAGTGCCTCCCAGACTTTAATCCGCTCCGGAAGAGCGCTTTCCTGAAGCTGGATGCCAACGCGCTTGCGAAGCTCTTTGCGGTCGCGGCGCGGGTCCAGGTTCAGAACGCTCACCCGCCCCCTGTCGGGTACGCGCAGGCCGCCCACGCACTCCACCGTGGTGGTCTTCCCTGCCCCGTTCGGTCCCAGGATCCCAAAGATTTCTCCCTGCGAAACGGTGAAAGAGACATCTTCAACGGCTGTGTGAGCACCGTAGCGTTTGTGTAAGTTGTGTACATCAATCACATTCATGGTCTTTACCTCCTGCATTTCGTAACCAGTATATTGAGGAGGAAAAAGACCCGCATCGTCCAGGCAGCTGTGTTTTATGAAACGCGCGGATGATTTGAAGATCCACCATCTGGTGGATATCCCCACGATGACGGAAGCCAGTTCAACGGGTTTGACTTCACAGGGAAAACGATAGAGCCGGCTTAAACCGGTAATAAAAGCAGGCGGCGCTCATCGCATCGAGCGCCGCCTGTATGTTTAAAAACTAGTCTAGCCGCTCAGTTGATCAGGTCAGTTGGTGCTGACCGGTGTACAGCTGGTAATACCGTCCCTGCTGCCGCAGCAGGTCTTCATGGCTGCCGCGTTCGATAATTTCACCGTGTTCCAGCACGATAATCGCGTCTGCGTTGCGCACTGTGGAGAGGCGGTGTGCGATGACAAACACCGTGCGACCTTTCATCAAGGCGTCCATGCCCTTTTCGATCAGGCGCTCCGTGCGCGTATCAATCGAGCTCGTGGCTTCGTCCAGAATCATCACTGGCGGGTCGGCGACAGCCGCTCTGGCAATCGCCAGCAGCTGGCGCTGCCCCTGCGACAGGTTTGCCCCGTCGGCCGTAATCAGGGTCTGGTAGCCCTCGGGCAGGCGCTTGATAAAGGAATGTGCGTTGACCTGCTTCGCCGCCTGTATGCATTCCTCGTCCGTAGCGTCCAGCCTGCCGTAGCGGATATTGTCCATGACAGTCCCTGTAAAGAGGTGCGTATCCTGCAGCACGAACCCCAGTGACCGGCGCAGGTCGTCTTTGCGGATACGGCGTACATCGATGCCGTCCATGGTGATCTGTCCGCTGTCCACATCATAAAAGCGGTTGATCAAATTCGTGATCGTGGTTTTGCCTGCTCCGGTCGATCCGACGAACGCAATTTTCTGACCGGGTTTGGCATAAAGCGACAGGTGCTTTAGTACGGTCTTTTCGGGTTCGTATCCGAAAGTGACATCGTTGAAGCGCACATCGCCTCGCAGTTCGATCAGGGCTGTTGAACCATCCTCCTGAGGTACCTGCCACGCCCAGTGATCCGGGTGCGTTCCGTTCGAAATCACTTCCAGTGAACCATCCGCGCGCCTGCGCACACCGGTCAGAGTGACCGTTCCGCTGTCATCCTCTGCTTCCTGATCCATCACCTCAAAGACCCGCTCAGCGCCCGCCAGGGCTGCCAGTACGGTGTTGAGCTGGTTCGACATTTGCTGAATCGGGGAGCCGATGCTGCGCGAGTACTGCAGAAAAGCGGCCAGAGAACCGATATCGAAACGCCCCATCACGGAGAGGATCCCACCTGCCAGAGCGGTGATTGCGAAGGATATGTTGTTCAGGTTACCGATCACAGGCATGACAACGCCCGCATAAAAATGGGCATTCGTGGCTGCTTTGCGGAAATCTTCATTTCGCCGCTTGAACTCAGCGATGGCCTGCTCCTCATAATTGAAGACCTTCACGACCTTCAATCCTTCGACCATCTCTTCCACATATCCGTTCACGCTGCCCAGATGCTCCTGCTGCGCCTGAAAGTACCGGCTGCTTCTCTGGGCGATTTTACTGGTCACAAAGACCATCAAACCCACCACGGCCGCCGTGATCAGGAAGAGGATCGGACTGAGCACAATCATCATCACCAGTGACCCGGTGAACGTGATCGCGCTGGAGATCAGCTGCACCATGCTCTGTTCTAGAGCCATCTGCACATTGTCGACGTCATTGGTAAAGCGGCTCATCAATTCGCCGTGCGTGTGCGTGTCGAAATAGCGCAGCGGCAGCTTCTGGAGCTTACCAAAAAGGTCTCGTCTCAGGGTGTTGGTTGTCTTTTGTGCAATTTGCAGCATCACCCGGCTTTGACCGTAAGAAGCCGTCGTGCCTGCCAGATAGATCACCGCCAGTACCGCCAGCGCACGGGCTAAGCCGTTGAAGTCGCCTGGGAGGATGTAATCATTAATCAGGGGTTTCAAATAATAGCTACCAGCCAGCATACTGACGGTGTTAACCAGCATCAACACCAGTACCAGCACCAGTGCCAGCTTCTTATCCTTAACATACCCCAGCAGGCGCATGATGACCTTGCGGGCATTTTTCGGTTTTTCAAAGCCCATTGCCCTTCCGGGGCCGGGGCCGTGCGCAGAAGGCCTGGCCGGCTGGTAGCGGCCGTTTTTCTTTTCGTCGCTCATTGCACCAGCACTCCTTCCTGCTGCGAGTGGTAAATCTCCTGGTAAATCGTGTTGCTCGCCAGTAATTCGGCATGTGTGCCGATTCCTGCAATCCTGCCGTCATCCAGCACGATGATTTTGTCTGCTTCCTGAACGGAACTGATCCGCTGGGCAATGATCAGCACTGTCGTGCCGGCCAGGTTCTGGTAAAACGCAGCTCGAATTTTTGCCTCCGTGGTGGAGTCCACGGCGCTGGTGCTGTCGTCCAGGATCAGGATTTTCGGCTTCTTCAGCATTGCGCGGGCAATGCACAGGCGCTGCTTCTGTCCTCCGGATAGGTTCACGCCCCCCTGCCCCAGTTGAGTTTCATAACCATCCGGGAAAGACATGATGAAATCATGTGCCTGTGCAGCTTTGCAGGCCGCTTCGATCTCTTCCTGGGTCGCGTTCTCATTGCCCCAGAGCAGGTTTTCGCGAATGGTGCCCGAAAACAGGGTGTTCTTTTGCAGCACAATACCGATCGAACGACGCAGATCTTCCAGCCGGTAATCGCGCACATCCACACCGTCGACACACACGGCCCCCTGTGTTACATCGTACAGCCGGGGGATCAGATGGACCAGGGTCGATTTACCGGTGCCTGTGCCGCCGACGATGCCCACCACTTCGCCGGGTTCAATGCTGAGATTAATATCCGAGAGCACGTTCTCCCCGCTCCCTTCGGGGTTGTATCTGAACGACACATTGTGAAATTCAATCCTCCCCGAATGGACCTGAGGGTTTTCACCGTTTTTACCAGGAAGGTCAATGATGTCCACCTCTGTCTCGAGGACTTCCAGAATACGGTGACCACTGGCCTGAGCGCGCGCGCCCATGATGAAAATCATCGAGATCATCATCACGCTGAAGAGGATCTGGAAAGCATAGCTGATAAAGGTGAGCAGTTCTCCGGCGCCCATGCCGCCCCAGTAAACCATCTGTCCACCCTGCCAGATAATCGCCAGGGTTGCCCCGTTCATCACCAGCATCATTACCGGCATGTTTAATATGGCCACATTGACAGCCCGAATTGCTGCTTCTGTAAATTCATCGTTTGATTTCTTGAACTTCTGAATCTCAAAAGGCTCACGCACAAAAGCCTTTACGACACGAATACCGATCAGGTTCTCCTGGATGGTTTTATTCAACGCGTCCAGCTTTTCCTGCACCTTTGCGAAGCGCTTCCCCGCAGTCCGCATGATGACCGCGACCCCGACCACCAGCAGTGGAATGGCCAGAGCCAGCACCAGTGAGAGCCGGGCGTTGATGTTGTAAGCCAGGATGAATGCGATCATCAGAATCATGGGCGCCCGCAGCAGGATCCGCATGCCCATCATGAAAGTGAACTGCAGTACATTGACATCGTTGGTCAAACGCGTAACCAGCGAGGCTGTGCTGAAGTGGTCAATATTCTTAAATGAATATTTCTGGACCTTTTCGAAAAGGGCGCTGCGCAGATTTGCGCCAAACCCCATGCTGCCAGTGGAGGTAAAGCGCATATTTAAAATCCCAAAGCAAATTGCAGCCAGCGCCAGCAGAACCATATACAGCCCGGTCCGGGCGATGTATGCGATATCCTGGTTTGCGATGCCCACATCGATGATCTTTGCCATCAACAAAGGGATGCTCAATTCGCACGCAACAACCAGAAATACGGTTAGCGGCACAATCAGGACATATTTTTTATATTCGCCTAAATACCTGGACAATTTTATGATCAAGTTTCACTCCTTTGCGCGGGGAACAATCCCTTATCAGGTTTCAACTGAACGCCGCTTTGCAGCGTCACTTATTTTCAAGAGTTCAGGGGTTATTCGGACTGCAGAGCAGAGGATACGCTGCTGGACTGCGCCAGATTATTTCGAATACGCTCCAGGTATGCGCGCAGCTGGCTGAGCTCTTCACCGCTAAAACCGGAAAAGGTCTCAGCCTCGATTTTTCGAAAAATCGCCCTCACCTGACCCTGAACTGCGCGACCAGCTTCGGTTAAATAAACGCGTGAGCGGCGCTGGTCTTCCGGGTCGGGCCGGCGTTCCACAAAGCCGTTTTTCTCCATGCGCTGCAGCATCTTATTGATGGTAGCCGGCGTCACCTGCATTCTTTCAGCCAGTTCGGTCTGAGTCATACCTTCCTGCTGATACAGGAGGTGAAGAACCGGCGGCTGACCTCGATACAGGTTAATGGTTTCCAGCAGTTCGTGCGCACGCTGGTAATGCAGGCGGCATACCTGCACGAGAAGAAAATCTACTGAATCTGAGTTTTCCATAGTGTTCCTTTTCAAACAATTAATCAGCCGGCTAATAATTAGCCGGCAAAGTTTACATGAAAACTGGCACTGTGTCAAGTAGAGTCGCCTAAGAATTGCGTTAATGATGCTGGTCGCCGAAGCGCCTTCCCAAAATTGAAACCCCGTTCGTAAAGTTACGTAGAAGGTATAGATGGTGACGATTAAAGTAAGGGATAAGTGATGATGTTACAGATGAACCAAAATCAAACGGTGATTGTAGACCGCCAGCCTGTATCACTGGCGGTAAGCGACATGCTTCAACAATTCACCCGCATCTGGTGGGAATGCAGCACCGACCTCCCCGACCTGGGACGTACGTATAGCCTGCGAGAGCAGCTGCAAAAAGAAAAAGACCTGGATCACCAGCTCGACAGCCTGTTTACTGAACTTCGCACACCCCCGCAGAGCCAGGAAGGACGTCTGCAGGCGCAGAAGCGCATCATGACCACTGTAGAGGCCTTTGCACGCGCCGCTCTGGGTCTGGAAGAACACCACATCCAGGCCATTAAAGACTATGGTTTTATTGAGGTGCTGGCCGAATTCGCTCGGTCCGCGCGCGCATTTGACCCGTCGATCAGCGATGAAGACCTGTTCCAGGCAGGTCGCAACGTCTGGTCGATGAACTTCATGCAGTTAATGCTCGGACAGCCCATCCGGTTAACCCCCTCGATTTTTGCTTACAGCCTGCTTTACCCGTATACAGACAACTACCTGGATGACCCCACGGTCTCAGACCTCGCCAAGCACAGCTTTAATGATCGCTTCCGCCGCCGGCTGGATGGAGACGACATTCAGCCATTAAACCCTCAAGAAGAGCGGATTTGCCGTCTGATCGAGATGATCGAAGAGGAATTCGACCGTCACACCTATCCACAGGTGTACGAGAGCCTGCTCGCCATCTTTTACGGTCAGGCCCACAGTCTTTCATTGATCAAACCCGGCGCCTCTCCATTTGAAATGGACGTCCTTGGGATTTGCTTTGAAAAAGGGGGCACTTCGGTCCTGGCTGACGGGTATCTGGTAAACGGTGACCTGACTCCCGATCAACAGGCCTTTATGTTCCATTACGGTACGCTGACCCAATTGATGGACGACCTGGAGGACACCCGCCGCGATCTCGAAAATGGACTGCAGACCGTTTTTTCAATGACCGCGCAGAACTGGCCGCTGGATCAGGTAACCAACCGCACGATTCACTATGCGCAGTCTTTTCTGGACCACATGGATACCCTCGATGCGCCTGCAGCCGGGCCTTTTAAAGACGTCTTCCGCACCTGCCTGATCCCGGTGATCCTGGGTGCTGTCGGAACGGTGGAAAAATATTACAGCCGCAGTTACCGGCGAGCGGTGCAGTCACATTTCCCCGTCCGATTTTCCTTTATCGAAAAACAGCGCCGCAAGCTGGTGCGGCGCGGGATCTCTGCTATGTGGGTCATCGAGGCGATGGCGGAACAGCCGGAATAAAATCCGGCTGTTCACTGCCGCAGGCCGGTAAGGATTTAACTTTGGACGGAGAAATTGGGGGAAATTTAACCAAATTAATGTTGACTGCCCGAAAATTATTTGCTATAGTGATGTTACATGGGTAGGGAGAAAATAACAATATGACCTGATCTACTGGCTGTCGAATCTCCTTCGTTAACTCTGCGTCACTGAAGTGGAGGCGATGAAGCAACGGATTAAGTTGGTCGCAGCCTTTCAGAACACTGAGAGGGATCCGTTGTAGAGCCAATTGCGAAACCCGCCACTGAGGCTGGTTTTTTTGTTTGTTACGAAGGAGAGGCGGGTCATAACCCCATGTCCAGTTTAAGAACAATTGAATAGAGGGGAGGTGAGGCTGTTAAGGCGATTCGATTAACCATGTTCCGCATGCAAGGTCACATAGTCGGTCCGCTATTGATTAACACCTTGGAGGGAAAACAATGAAAGGTAAGCTGTCAACAGCGCTGAGCCTGCTTTTTGTCCTGGTCCTGATGGCATCCCCACTGGGCGCACTGTCCACATGGGCTGCACCCAAACCTCCCGACTACAACCCAGTTCTGATGGGCCCCGATTTCCGCGAAAAATATATTGGCCCGTCTGACATCGTGGGTATCCCTGAAGCGGGTGAATCTGCAGCCGAAACCGCTCAGGTCTCTGGTACCAGCCTGGAGGCCTGCACGATTGACACCAAGTTCATGCTGACCTACGATGACTTCAACGGTCGGCTCATCGTGGATGAATACCTGCTGGTAGGTGAGAGCGCGCTAACCGAGGTCTGGGTTCAGGCCAACTTGAGCTTTCCGGCTAATGACCCGCGTCCCACACCTGTGATCACGTGTGAACAGGTTGCCTACCTGATCGACGAGTTCGACAACAATATCTACCCGACCGAGATCGCGTTCTTCGGCACGCCCAACTTCCATGACGGCTCCAATGCGATCCTGGACGACATCCTGGGCCTCCCGTCGGATTATTACTACAATCCGGATGGCCGTCAGATCGTGATGGTCTCCAATATCCGCGACGACAACTACTACAATCCGTCCTTCCCCAACTACATCGCCGGCTTCTACTGGGGTCTGTACGAACAGTACTTTGACCGCAATATCATGAATATTGACGCCTACGACTGGGAGAACCGGGTTGGTGATGACGCTGCCCGCCCGAACCTGTATGAAGGCGTCTTCGCCCACGAGTACCAGCACCTGCTGCACGACGACTATGACCCCGATGAAGAGAGCTGGATCAACGAGGGCATGGCCGACCTGGCTGAGTTCCTGGTAGGCTACGGTCACCCCGACAGCCACGTTGTCGATATCACCAACCGGCCCGAAAACTCGCTGGTGGCCTGGGGCGATCAGGGTCCGCTGGAAATCCTGGCCGACTACGGTATTGCCTACCTGTTCCAGTTGTATCTGATGGAGCAGTATGGCCAGTCCTTCATCCAGGCGCTGTTCCACAACCCGGAGAACAGCATTACCAGCGTGGAATCCACCCTGGCGGCCTTCAACTCGCGGCGGAACTATGAAGAGGTCTTTCGCGATTTCTCCATCGCCTTGGTGGTGGATGCGTACAAGGGTGGCAAGTACTACGAGTTCAAGAACATCGACATTGCAATCAACCTTGGAACTCCTGACAACCCCAACACTGAGGCCTTCGCCACTCCTGGCGCTCCGCCGTGGGGCACTGATTACGTCTGGATTACGGGTGACCTGAAGGAAGTCCACTCGCTGGTCTTCAACGGCGTCGACTACTTCATCTTCCCCACCGGCTGGTCCTCGGACGGCGAAGTCCTGTGGGGCGGTGAGGGCGACCTGATCGACAACTGGGCCATCTTCCCTGCCACCGGTGGCGGAACGCTCACCTTCGACACCATGTATGAAATCGAGGAATTCTGGGACTTCGGTTTCGTTCAGGTCTCCACCGACGGCGGTGTAACCTGGACCAGCCTGGAGAATGAGTACACAACCACCGAGCATGATCCCAGCGCTCATCCCAAGGTTGTGGAAAATCTGCCTGGCCTGACCGGCTCAAGCGGTGGCTGGGTCACCATGAGCTTCGACCTGAGCGCCTACGCCGGCCAGGATATCCTCATCGGCTTCCGCTATGTGACCGACTGGGCTTCTAACGAGGCTGGCTGGTTCATCGACAACATCTACTACGATGGCGACCTGATCTCCGATGGCTCCAGCACGGATCCGTTCCAGGATCTGACCGAGATCATCCCGATCAACAACGACTTCTCGGTGACCTTCCTGGGCATGAAGGGCAGCCCGAAGAACCCGCAGCTCCTGGTCCTCCCTCTGGAACTGGATGATATGACAGAAGACGGCGCCATCCGGCTGCACCGCCTGCTCTCATCCTCCAACCAGGCGCTCATGCTGGTAACCTACAAGGCTCCAGAAGGCTTCAACCGCTACGCCGATTACTCCTATGAGATCGTCTACAGGGAGAAAGGCCCGCGAAAGAAGTAACCACCGGTAACCACCGATCCTTAGTTACAGGAGAGCCCGCTGCGACCAGCGGGCTCTCTTCTTAATCGACCACAATCCCGCCAGCCTGGCGTTCACAGCACGTTGCAGGCGGAAATAAGGCTTTCAGCCCCGAACGGGGTTATCCTGCTTCTATTAATCTACCGGGATCCAGGGATCCGCGTCTGTAGGACCCTCCCCTTCCAGGAGCGGGGGCAGGGCAGGCATCCCGTCCTCGCCGCACAGAACCGCGCGGTCCTGAACATCATCCGTATGATAGGTGTAGGTCTCTCCACCTGCCTGCAGGACAATACGGTAGCCGGGGACAACCGCCTGCGTGTACTGGAACCCAGGCAATGGGCATCCAATGGAGCCGTCAGGCCACTCCACCGCCTCGACACTCACGACCTCGATCTTGTCCTCCGAAATCTTCAGGCGCTTGCTGAGATCCGCGATGACAGCCTCTTCCGGTGTGCCAGTATCAGCGATTTCCGGCTCATCCTCCGCCTGCGGCTCTTCGGTAAGTACTGGCTTGGGGGTGGGTGCTTCTGTTTCCGTGGGAATTTCTGGAGATGGAACCGCTGGCGCCTCAGTGGCTTCTTCAATGGATTCAAGCGGGGGCTGAGCGCAAGGGGATGCGCATGCAGCCATCAGAACTGCAATCAGGAACAACAGCAGACTGGCGTTCAGAATGCTTTTCTTCATCAATGGTTGTCCTCCTTCCTTCTCATTCCACCCAGTTCATAATCCTATGACGAAGAACAGTGACCGGAAGTTCCCGGGCAGTGTATTTGAGACGGATTCCAGTGGCATGGATGCTCTCTGGGCTGGGCGCAAGAAAAATCAGGACAGGCGCACGGCCTGTCCTGATTTAGTCGGAATGAAAAGGTCTAGGGCAGGGTCAGCAAAAGCTGCGTTTCCTGCACGAGAGCATTCGAGGCATTAACGGTGATGAACCGGGGCGTAAAGCCCTGCACCTGGTTAACAAAGGCCTGCAGCTGGCTGCGGTAAGCCTGCGTCTGACCGTTCTCGTAGAAGCGTTCGGCACGCGCCAGCCGGTCCAGCAGGATGCTGTCTTTGCCGCCCGTAATTGCACCCGCGGCGGTGAAGTAATTCACCAGGTTTTCCATACGCTCGATTGTCGGCGAAAGAGAAAGTCGCGCCACCCATGGATCGTGATCCGACAGACCTCGCGGGCCGTCCCCGTCAAAGTCGGCCGGCCAGTCGCTGTTGATGTGTGCCGCCCGCACCTGATTGAGTTCAGCCAGCAGCGCCGGAGAGACAAACATCTGGTCCAGGGTCTGGGCCTGCCCATCAAAGATGTAGCTGTAAGCGCTGGCGGGCACTTCTGCGAGCAGCACGTCATACAGATTGGTCAGCCCGGCTTCGTACAGCGGCCCCAGCTGGTCGCTGGGATAAAGCGGATCTCCCGGCGCAAATGGATCGTCAGGCCGCGGGAAGACGTTCAGGTCGCCGCCAACGATGATGCGGGCTTCAGGATCAACCGCCAGAATTGCACCGGCGATCGCTGCATTGTAGGAAGCCTGCTCGGTGCGCTGTCCCACACGCTCACCGGGCGTGCTGCTGAAGTGGTTGCTGACGACATAGATGTCGGTGAAAACACTCGTCCCCACAGACTCTCGCCAGACACGGAAAAGGCCCACCTGCGGAGCCCGCGTGAACACAAAAGAACCATCCTGCCCGGTTGAGGTGTCCACATCTGCGGGTAGCACTGCGTTGAGCGCTTTCGGATTCTGCACATCCGTGTTGATGTCCAGGGCATCACCCCGATAATCGATCTGCGGGCTGCTGCCCAGCACCGGATCGCTCGCCAGGGCCGGTAGAAGTTCGACCCGGTCGGTGCGGTAGAGGAAGCCGGAGACAATCCCCCGGTTATCAGCCCCATCGCGGTCATATGCAGCCTGGTAGGAAGGCCCACCCATCGACTCGATCACCGCAGCCAGCTCCTGTACGGTGTCCGGTCTCCCATCGGCGTTATTTGCCGTTCCGCAGGTGAAGCTGCCGTTATAGGTGCAGATGTCCTGATCCTCTGCCTCCTGCACCAGGATGATATCCGGGCTGTGCAGATCATTGATAATCTGCTGGGCGATTTCTTGCAGGCGAGCCTGGTAAGCTTCGTCGCTTTCCGGAACATAGTCGAAAGGAGGGCTTATCCCTTCACAGCCCGGGTTGCCGGCAAAGTCGCAGCCGTCAAAGGGATCATCGCGGAAGTCATACAGGTTTTCGAGGTTATAAACCGCAGTGCTGAACTCTCGGCTGCGGTCCGGCGCCTGAGGAGGCGCGTTGCCGGCCGGATCCGGCCCGGCCTGCAGACTGATCTGGTCGCTGACCTGCACGGAGTACTTGCCAAAGCTGTAATACACACCGCCGGTAGCTCCACTCGCCAGCGTATCGAACGTCCTGGCCGGAGCGATCAATGCCTTAGAATCGCCTTCGGTGGCTTTAATCCCCAGGCTGCCCATCATGATGCGGTAGCCGTTCCCGTTATCGAACAGTTTTTCAGGGATATCATCCAGCGGGTGCGGATCGCGGAACACGCGGCGGGCATACGCATCCTCATTCAGAGCCGGGACTGCATCCGCTCGCATCACCCACACTTCGCCGTCCAGCGTGCTGGCGAACACATTACGCCCCCCGGTTACAATGCTGCCTGCCGGAACGAGAGCGCGCATACTTTCACGGCGTTCCCAGTAGCGGTTTGCCTCTTCAAGATCGGCCGGTGGGTTGGCTTCAAACGCCGGCACTTCCACCGCGATGTCCACCCCACTGCGGACCACGGAGATCAGGAATGGATTCACCAGTTCGGTCAGGTTGAAAAATTCGTCAACCGGGCCGCGCAGCACTACCTCGTCACCCACCTGGGGTTCGTAGAACCCGCCTCCGTCCACGCGCAGCGTCGTAAAACCACCGTGAAACACAAAAATGCCGTCCGAAGTGTTCGGGTCGTCATCATTCGTCGTATCCGTATTCTGAATGAAGAAACCGTAATTTAGCCCTCCGGAGCTGGTCCGGGCAATGGTTTTCTCATAAATCACGCCCTGAACCACAACCGTTTGGCCATCCAACGGCGAGGCATGCAGTGCACCGTTATCATCATCGGCTACCACCCCCTGTATCTCGCCGATGGGCGTCACCCCAATCACGTTGACTGTTAGCGAGCATGAGGCAGTTTGCGGCGTGCTGTCTGCATTGGCAGCCGTCAATGTAACAATGTAGTTCCCGGACGGAACCGCCGCATCGATTGTGACGGTCGCGGATGCAGTCTCCCCCACAGCGCCGGCAGGCTGCAGCTCGCTGATCGAAATGACACCAGGATCTGGCGCAGGGGTAACAGCCGACACTGCAATATCCACCACCGCACCATCTGCATCGCTGGCGGTGACCGTCGTGGAAGCCGGGCTGCCTTCAGTGACCGTCAGCGGCCCACCGCAGGTGATGTTTACAGGCAGGTTATCCACTTCACCCAGAACCTGGCCGGTGTTGAATGCGCCAAAGGTGGCGGCAGAAGGTCCGCTCCAGGTGAAATGATCATAATTGGTGCCCGTACCGGTCAGTTGCAGTGAGAATCCCACCGGTGTGCTCGACCCTTCCGAGACGCCGATATCCGTACTCACCAGCCCTGCTGCAGGGCCGTTTGCTGCTGTAAAGGTGCCCTCATAACTGAGGAACTGGATCACATTTCCACCCGAATCGACCAGCGCGATGCCATCCGGATCCCCGTTCTGTATGCCGTTCACAGGATAGTTAACCACGACCGTCCCAAAGCCAGTCCCCTGATCCGGAATCGTGCCGCTCAGAGTTGTCGTGTTATAGGTTCCTCCTCCGGCTCCATTGTAAAGAACGATTTGCCACCCGCTCAGATCGGTTCCCGCCGGTCCTGCGATCTCAATAGCCTCGCCGCTGTCTGTGCCATCGTTATCGTAATGGATTTCGTTAATGAAAACGCTTGCTGCCGGTACAGTAAACCACTTTGGAGCAGCAAGCGCAGCCCCTGGAAGAAGCAGACCAATGATCAATGCCAGGGTCAACAATACTCGAGCCTCGGTTTTGCTCATTCAATTTTCTCCTTCAGGCTGTATGGAATCTCTACTCGGGCCGCTCACAATAAGCGGGGTCAGACAGATGGATGGAATCAGGAGACGCGTACAGGATAAGCACGCGTTAACTCCGAACCAACCAGAATTTTCGTACAGAAATCAGGGGACATTTGTAGTCTGCGGTCCGTTCGTGATTCGTTCACGGAAGCGCTAGTGCCGGAACAGTTTCCGATATCGACATGATCATTTTCCACCCCCTGAGATGGATTCTATAAAAACAGGTATGGTTTGTCAAAGGTTTCGAGAACGAAATCGTGGTGCTGCCAGGCATGTAGACTGTTCGAAAAATGTCATCTACCAGCATAAATACTGTCGGTGATCCGTGCGCAACTGCAGGTATAATTGCTTTTTATTATTCCAGATTGAAGCGATTATTCACTATCGGGAAATAACTTTTTAGGCTCTGAACGATGCTTCTCTATATCGTGCGCCGCCTGGGGATAATCCTGCTCATCTCAGGCTGCATCGTATACTTCTCATTTCTGGGGATGGATATGATGGGGCCGCGTCAGGCTGCCGACAGCAGCAGCCGGCTTTCCATCATCGAGCGGCTGGAGGACGCTGTACCTGCCGCCGGGAAGCAGTCGATTGACTTTTTTTCCGGACTGCTGCGCGGCGATCTCGGAAATGTGCCCACTGTTTCCGGTGAACGACCAGTCGTTGAGATTGCCAGAGATGCCTATCAGAAGTCAATCGGGCTGATCCTGGCTGCTCTGGGCCTGGCCTCCCTGATCGGATTTGCTGCTGGCATCCTCGCTGCGCTCGCCCGGCAGAAGCGGCGTGAATACTTCATTCTGGTGCTTTCCATGATTGGAATATCGGCCCCCTCCTTTTTGATTGCCGTTCTGCTCCAGCAGGGGGGCATTAAATACACCACGACATTCGGTGTTCAACTGGTCAGCATGGGTGGTTACGGATGGGATTTTAAACACCTGGTGATGCCGCTGATCGTGCTCACCGTGCGGCCGCTGGCAAACATTACCAGCACCACTTTCACAGCGCTCAGCCGTATTATGGATGAGGATTACATGCGCACGGCCTTCTCGAAAGGGCTCTCCCGACCCGCTGCCGTGCGCGTGCATGCCCTGCGCAACCTGGGTGTCAGTGTGTTAACTTCGATCGGTATCTCTCTGCGTTTTTCCCTCAGCACGCTTCCGCTGGTCGAGTATATCTTCGCCTGGCCTGGAATGGGGCTTCGCATCCTTGAAGCCATCAACAACCGCATCCCGCTGCAGGTCGCTGCCCTGGCTTTCGCCATTGGCCTGACCATCCAGCTTGCCTTCTTACTGCTCGACTTGCTTTACCGCTGGATCGATCACAGGATGAGTCAGGCCGTATGAATTTCCTCAAAAAATTCTTCCGCCTGATTCTGAACCCATCGCTGCAGGTCGCCCAGGATGCCGCAAGGCTTCCGGGTTCCGGCGCTGCCGCCCTGCAGGGCGACCAGCCTCACCACCGCAAGCGATCCTCGTTCCTCAACCTGCCGCTTTTCTTTGGCCTGTTGATCATCTTCGCCTTGCTGGTTATCATGCTGCTCGGGCCGTTCCTGGTCGAACAGGACCCTTTCATCACCTCTCAGGCAGTGGTCCCCCATTATGATGCAGAGCTGGGGAAGATGGTCAAACCGCCGTTCCTGCCCTCCCGGGAGCATCCGCTGGGGACCGACAGCTTTGGAAATGACATCCTCGCCTGGCTGGTTTATGGCTCCCGCACCACGCTGATCATTTCCGCCTGCATCACGCTGGCGCGCGTCCTTCTGGGAGCAGCCCTGGGACTGATCGCAGGCTGGAATCCCGAGCGCAGGGTGGACCGTCTGATCATGGCCGTCATCGGAGTGGTCACTTCGATCCCTATGCTGCTCAGCAGCGTCATCTTAATTTTCGCCCTGGGAATCGAAAAAGGCCCCAGTGCATTTATCGTTGCCCTGACCGCCATTGGCTGGACAGAGATCGCCCAGCAGGTGCGCGCCGAAATGCTGGTGATCCGCAAAGCAGGGTACATCGAGGGTGCGAAATCGGCCGGCCTGAACGACCTGCAGACCGTGGTCCGCCATGCCCTGCCCAATCTGCTGCCGCAGCTGCTGGTCATGGCCTTTTTCGACATGGGCGTTGTATTGATCCTGCTGGCGGAGCTTGGATTTCTGGGAGTTTATATTGGCGGGGGCAGCATGTTTACTCTCGATCCCACCTACGGCAGCTCGCTGCTGATGATCGAAGTTCCGGAATGGGGAGCCCTGCTGGCCAGCGGCACTCCGTATTTACGTGCGTATCCCCATCTTGTAATGGGGCCGGGCCTGGCATTTTTCATTTCGGTGCTCGGCTTTAACATGCTGGGGGAGGGTTTGCGTCGTGTGCTGGACAGATCTATGATCAGCACAGCATTCATCCTCAAAAAGGAAGGCCTGCTTGCTGCCGTTGGTCTGCTGGCCGTGATCGCCATAGGCTTGAATTTCAGCAGTCCCCAGCAGTCTTACCGCCGGTTGGCCCGCGCTTTTCAGGGTCAGCAGGCACTTGAACATCTGGAAGCCCTCGCCGCTGCGCAGGACAGCGAGGGTCTGTCTCCTGAAGAATATATGCAGCGGCAGTTTAAACAGTTAAAGGTACAGCCGGGCCTGTACCGGGGTATCAATTCTACTTTTAACCAGGTGTTCCAGGTGACACAATACGAGGTCACGCGCGCACCGGAGCTGGCAGTTCAGACTGGACCGGACGGGCACATATACGCCTTCCAGCCGGACAGTGATTTCCAATATGTACTGGAAGGCCGGGGAGGGGCGGGCAGTTTCACCGGATCGCTGGCTTATTTGAGTTTTAATCCCCAGAGGGTAACTCGCTCGGGCTTCAGAAACCCGGTGGTTTACCTGAACGCTTTCGATTTTTCAGGGCTCGCAGTCATGACCACAGAAGAGGGGCTGCCGCCGGAGTTCGAACAGACCGCTGTCGATTTAGGTGCGCAGGCTATCCTGCTCATCACGAGTCAGGATCTCTCCCGGCGCCCCGAATACAGTATTCAGCTGCAGGACAGCACAATCACAAAAATCCCCATCTTTCGCATCTCCCCTGCCGCCGCTCAGGCGATCTTCGCCGCCAGTGGTCAGGATCCGGACGAGCTTCATCCCCTGGATGAAGAGCCCTTCGCTCTCCATGAACTGGGCGTCCGGGTTTCTCTCTCTCTGGATCTGTCAGCCAATCACACCCAGGACATGTCGGTCACAGTTGGATTCATTCCCGGCTATGACCAGAACCTGGCGGATGAGCTCGTAATCCTCGCAGCCGGCTACGACGTGGCTGGTCCTGAGGATCAGCAGTACCGGCGTGCGGGGGTTGGGCTGCAGCTGGAGCTGGCGCGCCTGCTGCAGGAAGGGCAGCTGGACTCACGCCGCTCCATCCTCTTTGTGGCATGGGATAATAACCAGGCTGGAAAGCTGTGGGCGCAGTCCTTTTTCGAGGATGATGCAAATTTCTCCCGCCTCTCGATACCCAGCCGCCAGGTGGTGCATCCCAGAGTAGTGATCTGGCTGGACGATGTATACAGTACCGGCGAAACGATATGGATCTCCCCCCAATCGGACGAAAAATTGAGCAGCATGTTCTCAAACAGTGCGCGCTGGGCCGGGTTGAGAGTGGAAACCGGAAAAAGCACCGTCGAAAACCCGTCGTTCGAGCCAGTCGACGTGTCTGTTCCCTCACTCCAAATTCAGAGCAGACTCGCCCCGGATTCCGCCGGACAGGAGCGGCTCACATCACAGGAATGGCTGCAGAAGCTGGGAGAATCGCTCTCGCTGATGGTGATCCCTATGCTCAGGCAGGAAATTTACTGGTAGTGGACCCGACCGCCGCTAACTGCCCGGGTGGTGGATGTAGCGTGGCCGGGTCATATTTTCTGGCGACAGGATGATATTCAGGTCTTCTTTGCTCAGATAGCCCTTCTCCAGCACAATATCATAGACCGGCCTGCCGCTTTCCAGAGCCAGGTTGGCGATTTCAGTGGCTTTTTCATAACCCAGGTACGGGTTGAGCGCGGTCGCCAGGCCAATGCTTCTCTCCACCATACGGCGCATGTGCTCACGGTTGGCAGTGATGCCATCGATACAGCGCTCCGCCAGGGTGCGGCAGCCCCTGCCCAGGATATCAATGGAGCGGAACAGGTTAAAAGCGATCACCGGTTCCATCGGGTTCAGTTCCAGTTGACCGGCTTCAGCCGCCATGGTCACTGTAATATCGTTGCCGACGACTTCAAATGCGATCTGACTGACCACCTCAGGGATTACAGGGTTGACCTTGCCGGGCATAATCGAAGACCCCGGCGCCATGCGCGGCAGGTTGATTTCATTCAGGCCGGCTCGTGGGCCAGAAGACAGCAGCCGCAGGTCGTTGCATATCTTTGAAAGTTTAACCGCCACGCGCTTCAGCACGCCAGAAAGCTGCACGTATGCTCCGGCATCCTGGGTGGCTTCTACCAGGTTAGAAGACTTGACGACCGGGACACCGCTGATTTCAACCAGTCGGGCGGTGACACGCGCTGCATATTCGGGATGCGCATTCAAACCGGTTCCAATGGCAGTCGCTCCCAGATTGATCTCACGGATCAACGCCTGTGCCTCCTTAACCCGCTGCACATCTTCACCAACCATCACCGACCAGGCCTCAAATTCCTGGCCCAGCGTCATCGGAATGGCGTCCTGCAGTTGTGTCCGGCCGACTTTAATCACATCTTGAAACTCAACGCCCTTGCGCCCCAGAGAGTGCTGCAACACCTGCATTTCTTTCGTCAGTTCGTCCAGCTTGCGGCTCAACGTCAGCCGCACTGCGGATGGATACACGTCATTGGTCGACTGCGACATGTTGACATGGTTGAGGGGATGCAGCACATCATAGCGCCCTTTTTCATACCCCAGGATCTCAAGGGCAACGTTGGCGATTACTTCGTTGGCGTTCATATTGGTCGATGTGCCAGCGCCGCCCTGGATAACATCGACGATGAACTCGTCCCGATACTGGCCGGCTATGATGCGGTCGCATGCCTGGGAGATGGCATCCGCCAGTTTTGCATCCAGCAACCCGAGCTCAGCGTTCGTCTGGGCGGCTGCCTTTTTGATCATCGCCAGCGATTCAATGAACGTAGGATATGAAGAAATCGGTATTCCCGTGATGGCAAAATTCTCATATGCGCGCAGGGTTTGAATCCCGTAGTAGCGATCCGCAGGAACTTCGCGCTCCCCGATCAGGTCATGCTCCAGACGAGTCCCGGTCATGTTTATGATTTTCCTGTTCCAGTTTTTTTATCTTGGTGAGTCAGGATGCAAGCCGCAGCAGCTTGGGATAACCGCAGTAGCTTGAAATGCATCGAATAGATTCTACCAACACACATGGAAAAAGTCGACCGGGCAGCCTGTTGTGCCCGGCGCCCCGATTGGTATAATTGCAGGATCAGCACTTACAGGGGGATCAGGGTTTTCCAACCCAAATATCTTGTAGCTTCCCAGAGGCAGATATCTAAAACGGGTAATTGACCGTCGAAGCATCCGTCTGCAGCTGCCGCCTGCAGTTCTGGAATCCCTCTAATGGCAGGCGGACAAACGCTGTAAACACATTTCCTGAGGAGCAAACGTTTTTGAGCGAACACATTAATTTTGCCCCCTTACTTCTTGTTCTACTGTTGACCTTTACCGTACCACTGGCTCTCGGTCGTTTGCGCTGGCTTCCGGTGGTTGTGGGAGAGATTTTGGCCGGCATCATCATCGGCCGCTCAGGTCTCAATCTCGTGCAGTCGAATGAGATGCTCGAGATTTTCAGCAACATTGGCCTGGCCTTCTTAATGTTTCTGGCCGGTTTAGAAATCGACTTCAGCCGGTTATTTCCTCAAGGAGGACCTGCGGCCGGGGATCAAAAATCCGAGGGCAGAAGTGCTCTACGATTGGCAGGCGTCGTCTACCTGCTAACCCTGATTCTGGCAGTTCCGGGCGGGTATCTTCTAAACCAGATGGGCCTGGAAGGAAATCCATGGCTGCTGGCTTTTATCCTGAGCGCCACATCGCTGGGGGTGCTGCTTCCCGTGCTTAAACAGCGTGACATGATGCACACGATGGGCGGTCAGGTGCTCTTCTATACGGCCCTGCTTGCTGACTTTGTCACCGTGGTACTGCTGGCCGGGTTTATTATCTCCCTCAATCGCGGGCTGGACCTGGAAATCTTATCGATTGGGCTGCTGTTTCTGGCGTTCTTTTTCGTCTATCGCGCCGGCGTCAGCATTTTTCGCCTCAGTGAAATACGCCGCCGCATCTCAGAGTTATCGCAGGTCACGGTTCAAATCAAAGTGCGCGGCGCTCTGGCCATTCTGATGACCTTCGTTGTCCTGGCCACCATGCTGGGCCTTGAGCTGATCCTGGGTGCTTTTCTGGCCGGAATGATCATTTCGCTGCTCAGAAGCCCTTCCGACAGCGATCTGATTAGCAAGCTGGAGGCCTTCGGATACGGCTTTTTTATACCGGTCTTTTTCATCATGGTGGGGGTTAATCTCGATCTGCAGGCCCTGTTTACGTCTCCGCAAAGCCTGCTGCTCCTGCCAGTGCTCTTCCTCGTGTCGCTGCTGGTGAAAACCCTTCCGGCGCTGCTCTTCCGGCGCGTCATGTCCTGGCGGGAGACATTCGCCGGGGCTGCACTGCTCAACACGCACCTCTCGCTGGAAATTGCTGTGGCGGTTATCGGCATTCGCCTGGGGCTGCTATCCCCGGCAGCGAATGTAGCCATCATCCTGTTTGCAACCATCACCGTGCTGATCATGCCGGTGCTGTTCAACACCCTGCTCCCAATCAGCAAACTGAAAGAAAAATCATACTATGTTATCTACGGCGCGGAGGATATCGGCATTCAGGTCGCTCGCTGGCTGCAGCAGCAGGGAGAAAGGGTGCGCTTCCTGGTACCTGAGCTCGATCAGGTCAGTTATGTGCAAAAAGCAGGCTTCGAGGTCGCACATGCTGTTTCAATCGATGAAAGCTTAAGAAAAGCAGCCCAGGATGGCATCATACTATCTCTGCTGGTATTAAGTTCTGACGATACTCACAACCTGCTGGTCAGCAGTGCGGGGAAGCGTCATGGCATCGATCATATTGTCGGTATGGTAAACGACCCTGCCCGCCTGCCCAATTATCGCGCTCTGGGTGTAATGAGCTTCACCCCCACCCTGTAC
>JAAYXE010000123.1 GCA_012516075.1 Chloroflexota bacterium
ATCGTTGGCAGCGTCGGGCGTTATGCAGATTTCACGCGCGATTTCCTGCCGCTGCACGATTCTGATCAGGAGCGCTGGGCGAGAGTAAAAATTGCGACCTCCCGGATGGAAGGCCTGCCGCCGAGCGAGGTATACCAGATCGGCGAAGTATATTTTGTGCGCGACGGCAACCACCGCGTCTCCGTGGCCCGCAGCATGGGCGCCACCCATATCCAGGCCTACGTCACCGAAGTGCGCACGCGCGTGCCGCTGACGCCGGATATCAAGCCCGACGATCTGATTATTAAAGCGGAGTACGCCGATTTCCTGGAGAAAACCAGGCTGGACGAGCTGCGGCCCGAAGCCAACCTGCAGGTGACGGTTCCGGGCAAGTACGAAATCCTGCTCGAGCACATCGCGGTGCACCGCTATTTCATGGGGATCGATTTCAACCGCGAGATCGCTTACGAAGAGGCTGTGGCACACTGGTACGACGAAGTTTACATGCCGCTGGTGCGGCTGATCCGCGAGCGGGGTATTCTGCACTACTTCCCGGATCGCACGGAAACCGACCTGTATCTGTGGATCGCCGAACACCAGGCCCAGCTTCAGAACTCCCTCGGCTGGCAGATCAAACCCGAAAAGGCGGTCAGCGACCTGGTGAGCCAGCGCACCAGCGATCCGGCGCAGATGGTGGCCCGCCTGGGCGGCAAGTTCCTGACCACGATCACGTTCAGCAAGCTGGAGGCCGGCCCGCCGCCCGGGGAATGGCGCAAAGAACGGCTGTCCAGCACCCTGACGGACCGGCTGTTTGCCGACGCGCTGGTCCCCGTCAACGGGACCCCCAGCGGCTGGTCGGCGGTGGACCAGGCGATCGTGCTCGCCCAGCGCGAGGGGACGCACCTGCAGGGCCTTCACGTGACGCCGAACGAGCAGCAGAAGGAAAGTGCCGATGCAAAGCTCATTCAGGAAGAGTTCAACCGGCGCTGTGCAGAAGCCGGCGTGCAGGGCGAGCTGGCCATCGCAGCCGGCGACGTAACCAACGAGATCTGCGGGCGTTCACGCTTCACCGACCTGGTGATCCCCAGCCTGAACTACCCCCCCGGCACGCGCTTTCTTTCGCGATTAAGCTCTGGCTTCCGTGACATCATCCAGCGCTGCCCGCGCCCGGTGCTGGCCGTCCCCGGGGTGACCACCCTGCTGAGCAGTGCGCTGCTGGCGTACGACGGCAGTCCCAAAGCTCACGAGGCCCTGTTCGTGGCCACGTATCTGGCGGAGAAGTGGAAGATCGCCGTCACCGTGGTGACCGTGCTGGGAAGCTCAGTCACTGAGCAGGCGCTGGATGCGGCGCGCAGCTATCTCGAGGCGCACCAGGTGGAAGCTTCTTATGTCAGCGAGGAAGGTCCTGCGGCACCGACCATTATCCGGACGGCGGTCACGCGCGGCTGTGATTTCATCATCATGGGCGGTTACGGGCGCGCCCCGGTGATGGAGGTGGTGCTCGGAAGTTCGGTGGACCAGGTGCTGCGCGAGAGCAATCTGCCGATCCTGATCTGCCGCTGAGCGGTTGGATCTTATGATTACGAGATGCATCCCCGGTTAGGGGATGCATCTCTGCGTTTAATGACCAGGATGGTCATGGACGATGGCAGTGCCCCCTGGCTCACCGGAAGCTGGAACCTGGACAGCAAACACTCCATTCACGCCTGATGTTGTAAGGATTAAGCAGGGGAGAGGAAATCCCGCCGCGGAGGATGAGCTGCGTATTGCAAGGTAATCGCTGTAAGCGTGCAGCCGTGCTCGCTCCCTGTGTGCATAACAGCGGCGGGCTGTGGACATAGAGCCGGATGTACACAGCCTCTGGTTTTAACAAAACGCTGATTCAAGATTTACGGATTTCAAACGCTCCTCTGATCGATTATTAACATGGATATCTTATAAAGATAAGCGAAATCAAAAGCGATGAATCATAAAGACAAATAGCATAGGAAAGGAGGTGTTGCCTATGTTGACCCGTTGGGATCCGTTCCGTGAGATGATGGAATTCGAGGAAGCTTTCGACCGCTTCTTTGACCGGGCATGGAGCGGCCGCCGCTCACGTGGCAGCCTGACACTGCCGCTGGACGTTGTGGAAACCAGCGACCACTACGTGGTTAAGGCCTCCATCCCCGGTATTGACCCCGATAACCTGGAGATTACCTTCAACCAGAATACGCTGACCATTAAAGGTGAAATCCCACAGGAAGACGTTGAAGATTCCCGCTACCACCTGCGAGAACGCCTGACCGGCTCCTTCGAGCGCAGCCTGTACCTGCGCGATGAGATCGACGCCGATCGCATCGAGGCGAATTACGAGGCTGGCGTTCTCACCCTGACCCTGCCCAAGAGCGAAGAGGTGAAACCGAAGCGCATTCCTGTCCAGGTTGGCGCTTCGACCAAAATCATCGAAGGCACCGCCAAATAAGCTCCTGGGCATTCCCTGGCGAGGGCCCCGGACTGCTCTTCCGGGGCCCTCCTGAACAACTCCTGAACTGAAAGGAGGTGGAAGCATGAGTGGATTGATCCGATACAGCCCTTACCGCGAACTCGTGCGCATGCGCCGGATGCTGGACCGCATGATGGATATGTTCGACGAGTCGTTCATGGAGCCGGTCATCCGGGATCCGTTTGCGCCATTTGAGTCGCTGATCGCGGGGCAGGATTTCTTCGCCGGGGATAACCTGGCTCTGGACCTCTACGAGCAGGATGACGCCCTGGTGGTGAAGGCCGCCCTGCCCGGCTTCAACAAAGACGATATCGAAGTGTCCGAGCACGACGGCTACCTGACCATCCGCGCGCGCAGCCAGAGCGATGATGAACGCCGCTCGGACGGCTGGTACATCCGCGAGCGCCGCGCCGGCGCCTACCAGCGGACGGTCCGGCTGCCTGTGGAGGTGAACATCGACAAAGCCCGCGCGGAGCTGGTCGATGGTGTGCTGACGGTTTCCCTCCCCAAAGCCGAAAGCAGCCAGAAGGGGATCCGGCGCATCAAAATCAACATGCCAAAGTTCCGTCTGCCGGGTCTCAACAAGAAAGAGGGCGAAATCAAGATCTCTCGAAACTGAGTGAGACGACAGGCCGGCTCTACTCAGCCGGCCTGTTCAACTGCCCTTATCCAGTTCTTAACCTGAAAGTAGGGGATTCCCTACTATGCAGGATAGTGCCCGACTCCTATAATGCCGCAGTAACTGCTTTACATAATTAAATTTCATATGCTGCAGCAGCCAGGGGCCGGGAGTTGAATGTCCTTTACGCCCGCAACCTGGATCTATTCCGGAGACGGCTCCGGGCTATCTTATCCGCATAAGGGGCAATTCAAAATGGATACGCAACTCCTGAGTGAACTGGAAGAGGTGCTGCGCCAGAGTCAGATCAAATTTCTATGGAATGAGGATACGCACACATGGCAGCTGGAGCGTACCGTTAACGGCAGCACCTGGCGGGCGGTAATGTACCTGGCGCCAGACCGTCAAACGGCCGAACGCGAGGCCGCGAAGCACATCCAGAGTTTTTACTTATTCAGCACACGCTAACGATGTTTCCTGGCTGACCCGGGGGAGATAAACGAAAAGGTGAGCTGCCAGACAGCAGTCACCTTTTCGTTTAAATATGAAGAAAAATTAACCCAAAAGACCCCTTTACGTCCGGGAAGAAATGTGTATAATGGGCGAAATTTTAACTGGCCTGCCGGCAGGCGGACTGAGGTTTAGGGAAACCCCTACCGGTGTACAGGATCTTCCCCCCTTTGCAAAACAAAGGAAATCCCCCATAGGGGGAGGGAGGAATCCCCATTGAAATTTACGGGCAGATCCTCTATATTAAGAGTAGACGACCGGATGGTAGATAGGCAGGCACCTGATGAATTTTATTGAACTGGGAACCTTATATCTGATCGCGATCCTGCTGGTGGTGTTCATAGCCGCTGTGATCGAGGGGCAGCGCAGCGAACCGCCGTCGCGCCGCTACGCCAGAGTTTACGTACGTTCGCGCGAAAACGACGGGCGCCGCCTTCCCCCCGAAGAGGACACAGGAACGCTGGAGATCAAACACCTGGCGCTCGGCGCTCTGCTGCTGGCCGGTTTGATCGCCCTGGTGATGAGCCTGAACTGAGACCGCCTGCCCGGTCCCCAGGCAGCATATCTTCGATAGCAGATCATCACGCGCCGTCGCGCGCGGGTACCCAAAAAACCGGCTGGTTACAGCGGTTTTTTTGTTTAAAGGTCAGGCCTGACTGGTGGTCCGCTCCAGGATAACGACCGGGATCTCACGGCTGGTCTTCTTCTGGTAGTCCTCATAAGCAGGCCAGATAGCCGTCATCAGTCTCCACAGACCCTTACGTTCTTCCGGCGTGGCGGTGCGTGCATAAGCCGAAAACCGCTCGGGGCCGACCTGCACTTCCACGTGTGGATTTTCCACCAGATTGAGGTACCAGCTGGGGTGTTTTGGATGTCCACCGCGCGAGGCGACCACCACATAGCGGTTGCCATCCACGCCGTAGATCAGCGCGGTGCGGCGCAGCTTTCCGGACTTCCGGCCCCGGGTGGTGAGCAGCAGCGTGGGGGCCCCACGCCAGATATGGCCGCTGCGCCCATCGGTTTCGATATAACGGCGGACATGTTCGGCTACCCAGCCCGTAGGACTGTCGTAAATCTCCTCATTTTCTTCCATACCCTTAAAAACTCCTCACTGTGTCTCTCCCGTGATCGCTGTTTTATTATAGCCGTTCAGATGTGTATATAATTACAGCGCACCGGCCCCGCCGGGCTATCTGCGCCAGACCAGTGGAGGAACATATCTGTGGCTTACGATCCCAACGAGCATCCCATTCACCAGCCCCGCCGGCGCGATCGCGCCGTGGAAGAAGAAGCCTGGATTCGGGCTTATTTACAGCGCGCCGCGTGGGGCGTGCTGGCTACGGTCTACGACGGGCAGCCTTTCCTCAACAGCAACCTGTTCGTCTACGATCCGGCGCAGCACGTCATCTACCTGCACACTGCCCGGCTGGGCCGTACACGCAGCAATATCGAAACCAGCCCCCAGGTCTGTTTCACCGTGGGCGAGATGGGGCGGCTGCTGCCCGCCGATACTGCGCTGGAGTTCAGCGTGGAATACAGCAGCGTGGTGGTCTTTGGGAAGGCCCGGGTGGTCGAGGACGAGGCTGAAGCGCGCCGTGCGCTGCAGCGTCTCCTGGATAAGTATTTCCCCCATCTGCGCCCCGAAAGGGATTACCGGCCGATTCAGCCTGAGGAAATGAAGCGCACCAGCGTATACCGGATTGACATCGAACGCTGGAGCGCCAAACGTAAGGCCGTGGAAGATGATTTCCCCGGCGCTTTCCTGTATGGTCAAAACCCGGAAGTCACCGCCGTTCAGCGGACCGGGGAAGAATAGTAACCCCCGGGTTGGGTCCTTTCAAGGGCAGGTTTTTCATCAATTGAGTGAGGGTGGGGTTACGGTGTGGGCGCGGGCATGCCTTCCAGAGAAATGTCGTCACAGACGACCGCTGAAAGGTTGCCGGCCTCGTCACGGAACTGCGCGCTGACGTAGAACCCCTGCCAGTTGATCGCCAGGGTGTGCGTGAAGATTTCTGTTTCACTGAACGGCTTCCAGGCTGTGCCGGCCAGGTCCGCTTCTTCCAGGCAGCCCGCGCCGCCATGACTGCGAGTGCGCATTTCAACCACTTCACCCACCGGGCTGTGCGCCTGATAAGCGGCGGTGATCTCGATGGTCTCTCCGGCGATTCCGCCGGCACAGCAGAAACCATCTTCCAGCAGCACGGAAGCGCTCACGATTGGCTGGGACGCGGTTGGCATGCCGTTGAAAATAAAAGGCAGATACCACCCGGGATCCTGCGGCGCAGCCGGCGGTGTTTCCTGTGCAATGGGAACGGTGCTTACAACGGGCAGAGGCAGCCTCGATACAGCCAGGGCCGGAGCCTGTATGACCGCGAACAGCGCAGCCGCGATCGCAGCCAGAAGGACTGCAGCTTTCAACCATCGGTTCATTATTTCTTCTCTGATTTAACCGAAATCTTCTGCAGTCGTCATGTCTTTTGCAGGCCAGTTCGTGCCAGGCTCGATCATCTCCAGGAGCACCTGGCTGAGCGGCTCCCACGCCAGAGAGCGCGGGTCGATGGCCTCGAAGTGGCCCATCCCGTACAGCGGGACGAATGCAGCCTGTTCGCCGCGGCTGCGTGCGGCGCGTACATAACGCTCGCTGAATTCCAGGGGCACATCTTCATCTTCAGTGCCGTGCAGCAGGGTCTGGGGTACACCCAGCGGCAGCAGATCCTGCGGCGAAGCGGCAGCGTAGCGTTCTGGCACCTCCCCGGGGCTGCCACCCAGCAGTTCGGCAGCTGCCCCATCGCTCAGATTCAGTTCCCAGGCGCGCCGTAAATCACACACCCCGGCCAGGGCAATCACCCCACGCGGCGCGATCCAGCTGGGGACGTGCAGCTCATGTCCAGGTGGGAAGCGGCCAGCAGCCGCAGCCCACAGGGCAAGCTGGCCGCCGGCAGAGTGACCCAGCAGAATCAGCCGCTCCAGATCCAGTGAGTAGGTGCCTGTGATCTGCTGTAAAAAAGCGATACCAGCGGCAACATCCAGGAAAGTCCCCGGCCAGCCGCCTCCCGGGCAGCCCACCCTGCGGTATTCCAGGGACCAGACAGCCACATCGAGATCGACCAGGGCGGCGCACAGCCGGCTGATGTGGTCCAGGTTGTAGCGTTCTCGCCAGAAGCCGCCGTGGATCACGGCCACAACCGGATGAGGTCCGCGACCAGCCGGTAAATACAGATCACCAAACTGCTGGGGGTCCTGCCCGTAGGCAAGGCGTAATCCGGGCTCGGCCGGCAGGACCAGAACGGCGGCGCTGCCCCACAGCGAGCGCAGGCCGCGTTCAACCGGCGACATCCCGCCAGTTTTCATCGAGTTCGATCCCCTTCTATATATTCTTTGACATTTTTTGCAGTAAAGCGCTCTGATCTGGTAAGATAGACAGGCAGCCAGTGTATACTTCGAGTATATAGCCTTCTGGTCCTGAAGTCAATTCACCGCAGGTGCCGGGGCCTGCTCCAGCGAGGACCGGACTGCGTGCTGCAAAAAACCTCTGCAGTTTGACAATGCTGGCGTTCTATCCTAAACTTGAATCAGACTGCGGACGAAAAAGAGGGAAACTTTATGCAAGGTAACGATAAACAGAATCCGTACCGAAGAGACCAGTTCGAAGAGGACCAGTCCAGGGACCGCTGGCAAAAAGGATCTTCCAACCGGCCCGCCGGCCGCCCGTCTCAGGACAACCGCCGCCCAGCACAAACTGAACGCTACCGCGCTGTACACAGACCGTCGTCAACGGGGCTGGGCGGGCGTTACCGCTACGGAAGTGATCCCCGTCCGGATTATGAACGGCCTTATTACAACGACTATTATCCGGCAGACGATATGAGCTCAGCCCCCTATGAAGGGCCAGAGCGAACGTTGAAGCGTTTAGGGGAAGCTCAGCCGCCGCGCGATCCCAACATCCCTCAGGGAATGAACCAGTGCGAGATCTGCGGCGCACTGGTTCCACGCAGCCGCCTGGAGGAGCACAGGTCCCAGCGGCACGCCGGGCCGGCCGAAGCCGGCGCCCAGGCGAAAACCGAAATGAAACACTGCCCACACTGCAGCGCCCCGGTGCGCGCTGACCGTCTGGAAAAGCACATCCAGAAGGTGCATTCAGACCAGGACATCTAAACCCGGCTGCCGGAAAAATGATCAACCCGGCGCTGTCTATTCCCCTTCATATCCAGCATTCACAGCCGGTGATCTCGCTCTTCCGTACCGCTGAGACCAGCGATTCTGTTTCCCTGTTCTGATAACCCAAACATACCCGAGGCGATCGTTTTCAGTCCGCGGGAGCCTTATGCAGCCGCAGCGGCTGTTTGCGGCTGCCGCTGGCGTTTAATCCATTTCTCAATTTCCAAGGCAGCAAACAGCACCAGCCCGAAAACCACCGATACCAGCAGATCCTGGGGGGTCAGCGGGGTGGTCTCAAAAATGACGTTCATGAACGGCAGGTAGATCACGGCAAGCTGCAGCAGCAGGGTGAGGACGACCGCGCCCAGCAGCGCCCGGTTGCTGAAAATGCCGATTTGAAAGAGCGAGAACAGGCTGGAGCGGATCGACAGCACGTAGAACATTTCGGAGAGCACGATGGTGGTGAACACCATGGTGCGCACCAGCTCGATCGGCGCCCCCTGCTGCCAGTACCACCAGCCCACACCCAGGGAGACCGACCCCATCAGCACGCCTACCCAGATAATGCTCCAGCCCAGGCCGCGGGCGAACACGCTCTCATTCGGCGGGTGCGGCGGCCGCTGCATGGTGTTGGGCTCGGATTTCTCCACGCCCAGGGCCAGTCCGGGCAGCCCGTCAGTCACCAGGTTGATCCACAGGATCTGCAGCGGCAGCAGCGGCAGGGGCATGCCGATCAGCGGCGCGACCAGCATAATCCACACCTCCGCTGCATTGGCGCTGAGCATGTAGCGGATAAATTTGCGAATATTGTCGTAGATCGTGCGCCCTTCTTCAACGGCGGCGACAATGGTGGCGAAATTATCGTCGAGCAGCACCATATCGGCAGCCTCTTTGGAGACGTCCGTGCCGGTGATGCCCATCGCCACACCGATATCCGCCTTGCGCAGCGCCGGCGCATCGTTTACCCCGTCGCCCGTCATGGCGGCGATGTGGCCTTTTTTCTGCAGGGCGTCCACGATGCGCAGCTTATGTTCGGGCGACACACGGGCAAAAACGTTCACGCTGCCCACTACCTCTTCCAGTTCCTCATCGGAGATATTTTCCAGCTCCTGGCCGGTCATCACGCGCGGCCCGCCGTTCTGATCAGCCCCGGAAGCAATCCCCAGTTCCTGAGCGATGTAGCGGGCGGTCAGGGGATGGTCGCCGGTGATCATGATGGGCCGGATGCCGGCGGTCTTACAGGTGGCGACGGCGTCTTTCACCTCGGCGCGTGCCGGGTCGATCATCCCGACCAGTCCGACAAAGATCAGGTCGGTCTCTACCGATTCGGGGGATACCTCGTCGGGCAGTTCATCCAGCGCCCGCACGGCAACCCCCAGCACGCGCATCCCCGATTCGGCAAGCTGGCGGTTGCTGGCTTCAATGCGTCCCACCCACTCCTCGTTGAGCGGTTCGAAGCGGTCTTCCACCCATACCCGGTTGGATACGCTCAGCAGGCTGTCCATAGCGCCTTTGGTGAAAACCACGTAAGGTACTTCCTGCCACCGCTCCCAATCCCAGGCCCCTTTCAGTGATTCAGGGATCTCGGAGAGTGCGGGCATGCGGTGCACGGTGCTCATGCGCTTGCGGTCGCTCTCAAAGGGCGCTTCGGCCACGCGCGGAAACACCTTTTCGAGCAGCTCTTTCTGCAGGCCGACGCGCGCCGCGGCCACCACCAGTGCGCCTTCGGTCGGATCCCCGACGACGTGATAGGTCCCCGGCCGGCCTTCCTCACATTCCAGCACGGCATCGTTGGCCAGTGAGCCGCCGGCCAACAGCAGGCTGAGGGCGGGGAAATCGTGCAGGGTTTTGCGGTGCTCCTCGGACGGCTCGCTTGCCTCGCAGGGACCAGCCGCGGTGTAGAAACCCAGCCGCGGCTGGTTCTGCGTCAGGTCGACGCGGTTCTCGGCCACATCCACCACGGTAACCGTCATACGGTTCTCCGTCAGGGTGCCGGTCTTATCGCTGCAGATCACGGTCACGCTGCCCAGAGTCTCCACCGCAGGCAGCTTGCGGATGAGCGCCTTGCGAGTCAGCATGCGCCGGGCGCCCAGCGCCAGCGCGATGGTGACCACAGCCGGCAGCCCCTCGGGCACCGCTGCCACTGCCAGGGCGATTGCCGCTTCGAAGGTCGTCAGCAGTTCCTGGCCGCGCGCCACGCCCATCAGCGCCACGATGATCACCAGCACAAGAGCCACCAGCGCCAGCGCCTTCCCGAGCTGGTTCAAGCGGCGCTGCAGGGGCGTGGGTTCGTAACCGGTGGACTGCATCAGGGTGGCAATGCTGCCCAGTTCGGTGTTCATCCCGGTCCCCGTGACCACGCCTACCCCGCGGCCAAACGTCACGGTGGTTCCAAAATAGCCCATGTTGGTGCGCTCGGCGAGGGGCGCATCGCGGTCGATGGTGGCCGCCTGTTTGACCACCGGTTCGCTTTCACCGGTGAGGGCGGCCTCCTGGGCCCGCAGGTTGGCCACCTCCACAAAGCGCAGGTCGGCGGGTATGGTGTTCCCCGCCTCCAGCAGAACCACATCGCCGGGGACGATTTCGCGCGCCGAGATCTCTTTCACATGGCCTTCTCGACGCACCCGCACTGTGGGGACGGCCAGCTTTTTCAGGGCGGCCATGGCCTGCTCCGCCTGGTACTCCTGGCGGAACCCCAGCAGAGCGTTCATCACCACAATGGCCAGGATGGCTACCGCATCGACATACTCCCGGAGCAGCAGTGAGATCACCGCGGCGATGATCAGCACCACGACCATCGTTTCGGTGAACTGGGAGAGCAGGATCTTCCAGGGGTTGATGCCTTCACCCTCCTTCAGCTCGTTGGGGCCGTACTTCTCCAGCCGCCGGCGCGCCTCCTCCTCAGACAGGCCTACAGCCGGGTCCGTCTGCAGTTCCTCGATTACCTCTTCCCGGGTGAGTTGGTAGAACTCGGTCATGTGATCCTCTTTCCCCCGCCTTTAATGAGCCTGATGTGTTAATTATATCGAATCTCATACACCGGGCTGCATCAGCGGCCCGTGTCAGGGTTTGCACCGGACTGCAGGAAGGATCGCTCCTTTCCCCAGCGGTAGACCAGGATCACAACCGCCAGGGTCAGGCTGCCCAGCAGGTAACCGCCGAGCACGTCGCTGGCCCAGTGCTGCCCCAGGTAAATGCGCGAAGGGCCCACCAGCACCACCAGGCTCCCAAAGAAAAACAGCAGCAGCGTGCGCCGTAACGAACAGCGCAGCAGTGAGAAGGTCAGGAAATACAGAAAGCCGAAGAAAGCGGTGTAGAACATCACATGCCCGCTCGGGAAACTGTAGGATGCCAGCTCTTCGACTACACTTACCAGGTCTGCGCTCGGACGCGGGCGGGCAACCAGCAGCTTGACGAGAAAGTTCAGCGCCTGCACGGCGCCCGCGGCCGCCAGGCTCACCACCCCCTCCCAGGGTTCCCCCAGCCAGAAAACCAGCAGGGAGAAAATGCCTATCACTAACAGCGCCTGGGGCGCAAACCCCGGCCAGCTCACCGCCGCCATCAGCGCGGCGAACCAGGGGGCATCAAAAGACTGCAGAAAGCGGGAGATGAACAGGTCAATATCCAGATAAGCCTGCGTGCGGGCCAGCAGGGCCAGCCCGGCGAACAGAAAGATGGTCGTGATCACATAGATCTGGAAAAAGAGCGCCCGGCGGCGCTGCTGTGCAGGCGGAGCGGAAATGTCCGCGTCCGGCCGGGAGATTCCGCCAGAAGTTTCCTTGCTGGATTGCTGATCGCGCCGCCTTAGCACCAGACCTGCTCCGTGAATTTGATTACCCCCTGGTTTTATTTTTACCGCCCCGCCGCTGTGCCATGAGCAGAATGCACTAGCGCTGTGCCCCGGCTGTCTGCTGCGACTGCAGGCGGTAGCGCACCAGCAGCCAGACAAACCCGGCCAAAGCCATCAGCCCGGCGAACAGGCGCGTATAGCTCAGACCGGTACCGGGGATGCGCGGCTGGTCGGGCCTGAAGGCTTCAATTAAAAAGCGGCCCAGGCCGGCGAGCACCAGCCAGGCAGCAAACAGTGCCCCCGGGCGGAGCTTATCCCCGTAGCGGCGGGAAATCCACAGCAGCAGCCCGCCCGCCGCCAGGTTCCAGATCATCTCGTAGGCAAAAGTGGGGTGAAAGCGGGTGCTCTCCAGCGGGTACTGCGCCAGATCCTGCCAGGGGCCGATGCGGTGTTCGGCGTCAATCGGGATACCCCAGGGGAGATCCGTGGGCGGGCCGTACAGCTCCTGGTTGATGAAGTTAGCCGGGCGCGCCAGCGCCTGGCCAATCAGCAGCGCCGGCGCGGCCGAGTCGAGCAGCAGGAGGAAATCGAGCTGCTTTCGGCGGGCATAGATATATGCCGCCAGTCCGCCGGCCAGAAAACCGCCGAAGATGTGCAGCCCGCCTTCGGTAATGGCCAGGATTCTGACCGGATCGTCCAGATAATAACGGCTGCCGCCCAGGGTAGCGTTGAGCACATACCACAGACGGGCGCCAATCACGCCGGCGATCAGCACAATGATCAGAGCGTCCCAGGCGATCTCCGGGTTTTCCCCGCGCCGGCCCAGCTCGCGTGACGTAATCCAGGTGCCCACCAGTACGGCCAGCATGATCAGCACACCGTACCAGCGCAGGGCGAAATTAAAACCCAGCAGCTGAAACTCAAAGATAACCGGGTCGATCATGCTCTCCTCCCTCCCTGTTTAATCGATATACCCCAGATCCTTCAGGCGCTGCAGCACACGCGGGTCTTCGATGCGCACATCTCTGCGCGTCCAGGTCTGCGGCCTCCGGTCGAGGGCATAATCCTTGAACAGATCCAGCCCGACCTGCAGGGGGTGCCTTTGCGCGTCGTTAAGTGCAGCACCCAGGTCATGCTCCTCGCGCGGATCCTGGTCCAGCCGGTAGAGCGCCGTCGGGCCGGGTTCGACCTGGATTAATTTCTCGGCCGACTGGTTGTAAGCGGCGCGGTATACCGACCGGCAGTGGAAGCGCTCCAGCAGGCCCGGATTCTCTTTCTCCAGAATGCGGATCACATTCTGCGGCGGGTAGGCCTCGCTGACCACCAGCGGGAGCGTACGGGGCGGGCTGGTGCGCCGCAGGCTGAACTTTTCCAGCGGCGCGGCCAGGTGCTCTTCCACCTCGCGGCCGTCCAGTCCGGCGGCTTCCAGCAGGGTGTGGAAGATCTGCACCGTGGAGACGCGCGCACTCACGCGTTCACCCTGCTGCTGTCCGGGGAAGCGGATCATCAGCGGGACCCGCACCAGTTCTTCATATACTCCGAAGCCGTGGCTCATCAACTGGTGTTCGCCCAGCATCTCGCCGTGGTCGGCGGCGATGACCACCACCGTGTTCTCGCGGTGATAGGGCTGGTCCAGAGTCTCGAGCAGGCGGCCGAGCAGATGATCCTGGTACGCCGCCTCGACATCGTACATTTCATTCAGGGTCTGGGCTTCCAGCGCGGAGAAAGGCGTCTCCATGGGCATCAGCCAGCGCAGCGCCTGGGTGTTGTACACACGTAAAAAGTCCTGTGCAGCTCGCTCTGCCTTCACCGTGGGTGCAAAGCGCGAGAAGAAGGGCTCCGGCGCGCTGAACGGCAGGTGCGTCTCCATGAAATTGGCGAACAGGAACTGCGGCTGCTTCTGGCCGGGGCCGATTTTTTGCTGCACAAAGCGGGTGGTATCGGCTGCCGAGCGCGGGGTATCGCCCTTGAAGTTGGCGAAGCGCGTCCACAGCGGCACCAGCGCCGGGTTGAGCGTGAAGCGGAACACGCGCTCCGAGCGGGCGACCATGTTCTGGACCGGATAGGAGATTTTCCGCAGAAGCTGGGTATAGCGCTCCCAGACCTGGCTGAGCAGGCGCAGGCTGCGGCGCAGGTCACTGGCCGGCGTGGTGGGCACCGCGCCGCCGTAGTTGTAGAACGTGTTGAAGCCGCGCGTCAGCCCGTTATCGATCACGCCCACCAGCGGGTTGTTGCAATAACCGGTGGTGTCGTAACCGCTGCCCCTGAGCCATACGGCCAGCGTGCGGAAGGCGGGGTCGAGCATATCGCCGGACTGGGTGGTGAGATGCGTGGTGGGGAACTCGCCACTGAACATCGATGCGTGCGAGGGGATAGTCCACTGAGCCGGAGAGACGGCGTGTTCAAACAGCGTGGCACTGCCGGCAAAAGCGTCCAGGTTCGGGGTGAGGCCGCGTGTGCAGCCGTAGGCACCCAACCGGTCGTAGCGGTGGGTGTCCAGGACGATAAACACAATATGGGGTTTTCGAGATGGTGGCAATTTTCCTCTCGCCGTACGGAAGATATGGATCTGCCTGCCGGCAGTGCTGTTATGCGCCTCGCAGCACGACAGGTTCAGAAGGGGGTTTACAGCTGGAGCCAGCCCAGCTGCGCCAGCAGGATGACTGGAGCAGCGCCCACCATCAGACCGGCTGCGAGCTGGGGCAGGGTGTGCTTGCGCAGCAGCCAGCGCGACCAGATCACCACGGCTACCAGGGGAAGGGACCAGAGCCCGGCGGCTGCGCCAAAGGCATACGTCCCGAACACTGCAGCGTGGGTGATGGTGGCTGCATGGTTGCTGATGAGCCAGAAATAGTTGACCAGCCAGAGCGCTGCCAGGCTGAGGGCGCTGCAGGCGGCCATCGCCCGCAGGAGGGGTGAATCACCCCGCAGGGTGAACAGCATACAGGCAATCAGCGCGCCCAGGAACGCAGTCAGATAAGGAAGGCGCCTGTGCTGCGGCGACTGGCTCATGTGCAGGTCGTGGATGCGCCCGGTCCTCCACAGATAAATCACTACCGCCATGGGGAGCATGCACATGATCAGACCGTTGACGACGCCCAGCATGGCCGCCCGCAGCGGCGGGTGCTCTTTCCAGGCGATCAAGAAACCAAAAACCGCCGAGACGACCGGCGGACTGATGACATTCGACAGAATATGGGCGGTGGTAGGAAGTATCCCCCGGGTTGGACTGCTGGCAGCCGGCGCTTCGATCATGACCTTCTCCTCTGGCGAACCTGTACAGGGGAGAATTCTACCATATGGGACCGCACCATCCCGATAATAACCGCGTAATTAAGAGGTAGATGGGCCGAATTTATGGTGCTGTTTACTTTCCGCCCGCCGGCCCGAAGCGGGAAAACCCCCAAAGGAAAGGTAGGGTAATCCCTAGCCTCGAAGCGGGGGTTCCCTGATTGAACCGGAAAGTGGATTTCTGTATAGTATAGGCAGCTAGAACGAAGCCAAGGGGGATAGAAGTGATAGCTTGAAGCGCTTGCGGAGGGGGACTTTGAAACGTAAGTGAGGAAATAACATCAACTTTTCAAGACGCCAGGTTCGCCACGATGGGGGAAATCTCGTAACCAGCGTCACAAAAATCGCCAGGATCTCGCCTGGCGATTTTTGCGTTCCCTTCCCGGATATGGCAGCTTACTCGAGCTCATCCAGATCGTCGTCTTCGCCCCATCGGCCCGCATCTCCTGCCCCGCGCAGTTCTTCCTCTTCCTCGGCTGTCGATTCGGGGTTCAGCTCCCAGCGGTTGGTATCGCGTGCGATGATCCTGTCTTCGGTGTTCAGTTCCTGGTCATCCTCGTAGGTGATCCCGGCCGCTTCGCCCAGTTCTTCGACGATATCCTGGTCGGGAGTCGCCACAGTGCCGCCGACCGTCTCTTCACCGCTCTGGTAAGACCCCTCCCAGTCTGCGTCGACATCCCCGGCGGTAATCCCGGGGCTGCGGGAGTGGTGATGGGTGAGGTCTTCAAGCAGCTGCTCGCTGCCAGCGTTGGTCATCTGGCGTTCGGCGAAATCATCCAGGATCTCCTGGTCATCCGTGTAGTCGTCGATCTGGTCCATCACGGCATCTGCGTTGGTGCCCACCTGGAGCGAGTCCTCGAGGGTTTCGTCGTCCAGAGGGTTGCCCTCGATCTGGTTGTCGTCTGTATTTACCTGCACAAAACCGAGCGGAGCATCCTCGAGCGAGGCGGTCTCCTCGCGTTCAGCATCCGTTTCCTGCCGCTTTCCCGGGGCGTTTTCTCCCCGCACGGGCCGCTCCGGCAGATCCCTGCGCTGGGGCCGCTTATCCATTTCGTCTTCAGCCATTCAATTCTCCTTCTGCCAGCGGTCAAAACCGCCGGGTGCTGCTGCCGGTTTCAAGCGCCGGCTTCACCGGCTGGTCGACAGATCATCATGCAGCTGCAGCCAGCGAATGATGTCCCGGCGGCGCAGCATACCCACCAGGCGGCCGCCCTGCACCACCGGCACCTGGCGCACATCGCGGCGGGTAAGCCGGTTGAGCGCATCCATGACGTCCTGGCGGGGCGAGACCACTTCCAGCTCACTGGCGGGGGTCATCACCTGGCTCACCAGGGTATTGTTCCACTCGGTGCGCGGCACCTTACGGATATCATCCAGACAGATCAGGCCCACCAGGTTTTCGTTCTCCATCACGGGGAAGGCGTGCTCGTCGGTGCCCATCAGGTAATCTTCCACGAGCTGGTCGATGGTGATGCCTGGAGGTACGGTGGGCGTGCCGAGGCGCATCACGCGCTCCACCTGCACCCCTTCGAGCACGTCATTGATCAGCACCTGCTGGTAGCTCTGCGACGCGGCGCTGTGCAGGAACCAGCCGATGAAGGCCAGCCACAAACCGGAGACGAAACCGGTGCCCAGGAAGGGGATGCGCAGCCCAAAGGCCATGGCAATACCGGTGATAATGAACAGCCACGCGACAACCCGCCCGACCAGCGTGGCCCAGCGTGTGGCCGTGCGCAGGCTGTCGGTGAGGGCCCACAGGATGGAGCGCAGCACGCGCCCGCCGTCCAGGGGAAAGCCGGGGATCAGGTTAAAGAGGCCCAGCACGATGTTGACCGGACCCAGCCAGAGCAGCAGCGTGGGGAGCGGGTCGAGCTGGCGCAGCGCTAACATTGGAGAGTCCAGCGGCAGGCCGCTATTGAAGGCCGTGGACCCGCCCAGGATAAGAAATACGATACCGAGCAGGATGCTGGTCAGCGGACCGACCACAGCGACCAGGAATTCCGTCCCGGGCGAGGGCGGCTCGCGCTCAATGTTCGATACGCCCCCAAAGATAAACAGGATAATGCTGCGCACTGGCAGCCCGCGCGCTTTCGCGACCAGCGAGTGCGCCAGTTCGTGCAGCAGCACCGAGAGAAAGAATAAAAACGATGCCCCCACGCCGGTCAGCAGATGCAGGCCGAAACTCCACTCCGGATGCAGGGCCGGGAAAACGAAAGCGGTTAGATTCCAGGTGACCAGGAGAAAGATGAAAATCCAGCTCCAGTCGATGTAAATATTAATGCCAAACAGCCGGGCAATGCGTATGCCTCGATCCATGGAAAAATGCCTCCCTCTGAGCAGTAACTCACCCCACTTACAATGACCCATCTTAACTATAGAGATGAAGGATGCAAGCAGCAATGGGGATTTGTCCTAGAGTCCGGTAGGGATTTCCCTATAAAGCCGGTTGCTGAGCCCGCTTCAGGTGACCTGCTGGAGTTGGCAGGATACGATCTTGCTGAAATCCGTTCCGTTCAGAGACCTTACCAGGGCCCGGACCCGTCCCGCGAACAGCCGCTTAACTCCCGCAAGCGTTCTAAACGTCATGCCAGCTATATAAACATTTGAACCGTTGAAACACTAAGGTAAATAAATGAAACGCCGAGTGACACAGTCCTGGCGGTCACCAGGAAGGAGAAAACTAGACCTCGATGCAGCGCCGCGCCCCTTTAGGAGAAAGACCGGTGAAATGCAGGGCGCCAAAACCGACAGGGAATCCGGACAGGTGAAAATGGTACAATTCCGGTACAGACCTGACAGCAGTCAGGGGGATTATGACGAAAATCTCAAAGAGGAGGAAATAAATATGGCTGTGAGGAACGCTGAAGCAGTTTGGGAAGGCAATTTGAAGGAGGGCCGGGGCCGGATGAGCTTCGGCAGCGGCGCTTTCGAGGGGGCATTTTCCTATGCTTCACGTTTTGAAGAGGGGACGGGCACCAATCCCGAGGAATTGATTGGCGCGGCGCACGCCGGCTGTTTCTCGATGGCATTCGCCAACCTGCTTTCACAGGCCGGCTTCACCCCCGACCGTGTGAACACGCGCGCCCAGGTGCACCTGGGCAGGGTGGATGGAAAAGCGCGCATTACGCGCGTCCACCTGGAGACCGAGGCGATTGTGCCCGGTATCGATGAACAGAAGTTTCAGGAGATTGCCCAGGCCGCGAAAGAGGGCTGCCCGGTATCCAATGCGCTCACCGGGGTAGAAATCACCCTGGATGCGAAGCTGGCGCAGTAAAACCAGGCGCCGGACCCCCGCTTACCCGCGGCGGCTGCGGGCCAGCAGTGTGAGGTGCTCGATGAGCGGGCGAAGGGAATCTGGCATTCCCGCCTCGTTCACCTCCAGGCTGTGCTCGCGGTCGCCGTCTTTGATCCTCAGCCGGTACTGAAAGCGGTCGGCACCTGCCGCCTGCGGGGCCGAGATCACCGCCGGAAGGTGGAAAAAACCAGCTTCCTCGATTTCCTCCCGCAGCTTCCGGGCTTCTTCGACAGACAGGTCTTCGCTGTCCAGGTCCACCGCCAGGCGGATGGCGGCAAAACCACCGCTGCGTTCAAAATAAATCTGCATTTTCACCTCTCCGGGGCGCTCATTTGCGCCCGCCGGCCTGCGGGCGGAACAGGTTGAGCAGTGCGGGCAGGCAGCCGGGGTTTTCGCTGCCACCACCCCCGTCGATCTCGATGCCGACTTCCAGCCAGCCCATGCGCACAGCCTGCTGCTCCAGGCTGCCCACACCGTAGAGCTCGCCAGCCGTTTCAAAGGTTAACCGGGCGGCGTCGTTGAAGTTCGAATTGGAACGCAGTTTATCGCGCAGGGTGACATACCAGATGCGCCCGGCCTTTTCCCAGGCATACCCGCCCAGTTCCAGAGCGGTGATGACGAAGGCGCGGTTCGGGATGCCGGAGTTGATGTGCACGCCCCCGTTGTCATTGGGGGTGTTGACATAGTCGTTCATATGCCCGGGCTGCGGATCGCGGCCCAGGACGGGGTCGTTATACGCCGTGCCGGGCTCCTTCATCGAACGGATGCCAACGCCGTTCACATTGGGCGTGAACAACCCCTCGCCAATGATCCAGTCGGCCTCGGCGGCTGTCTGGCTGCGCTGGCGCTGCTTGACCAGTGAACCGAAGACGTCGGACATCGATTCGTTCAGCGCGCCAGACTGGTAAGAATAGTTCAGGTTGGCCTCATACTGCGTGACCCCGTGGGTCAGCTCGTGGCCGATGATGTCGACGGCGATGGTAAAGCGGTTGAACAGGCGCATCGATTCAGGCAGGTCTTCATCACCGTCGCCGTAGACCATCTGCTGCCCGTTCCAGAAGGCGTTGTCGTAGCCGCGCTGGTAGTGGACGGTGGAGATGAGCTGCAGGCCCTGACCGTCGATCGAGTTGCGCTCGTAAACCTGGCGGTAGAGGTCATAAGTCTCGCCGGCGCCGTCATAGGCTTCATCGGCCGCCGGGTCGCCGGTCGGCGCACCGCCCTCACTGCGCACCAGGCGCCCGGGCAGGCTGAATCCGAACTCGGCGTCGTATACCAGGCGCTGTTTTTCCCCCACCGCACGCGCCTGCGAGGGCTCTACACCCTTGGCGATCGCCCGGCGTTTTTCGTGCAGGTCATCCGTGACCTGTAAGGAGCGCAGCGCTTTGGCCTGCTGCTCGGCCGTTCCACGCTCCGCAATGTTGCGCAGCATATACGGGGGGAGAATGCAGTGCAATGGGCAGCGCTGCGGTTGTAACAGACTGTGTGTCGAACAGGCCCGGTGACTCATAACCGATCCTCCTTATACTTTCCGTTCGTACTGACAGTAAACCTTCCTTACAGGATAGCGGAAAAACCTCCGCACTGCAAGAGGCTGTTTACGGCGTCAATACCGCGAGTGCAGCAGTAACACCCGCAGAGGAGCATTGAGGATACCGTATGCATGCCAGCCCGGCCGGCTCTTCACTGCGAGATCCAGCCCCTGGCGCGGCCATTTCCACAGGGCAACACCATTCTGTCCCCAAAAAAGCGCCTCATTTATCAGCGCTTCAGCGGTTCTAACTCCTCCCCTCTCACATCACGGCCTCCTGCAGGGCCTGGACGGCGCTGCGCTCCTGATCGTGAATGCGCCGCACCTGTTCGCTCAGACCGGCGCGAAAGCGGACCAGCTCCTCCCCTCCCAGGGGAAAGTCTGCAGCTTCCTGGCGCAGCGCTCCCAGGCGCAGGTTGATGGCGTGGATTTCCTCCCGTGCCGCCCCTCCCTGCGCGATGAACAGCTCGTGGCGGCGGTCTTTCAGGCGGCGCGCTTCTCCCAGCAGCGGCACGTCCGGCAGCAGGCTCTCCGCCAGCTCGCTCCACAACCGGGCGCTCTGGCGAAAGCCCTCAGCCGCCTCCCCCAGGGCCGGTTTATTCAGGCCCAAGGCCGCTTCTTCCAGGAAGGCGGCACAGGTGCCGCGGTCGGCCGCCGGACCGGTGCCCCAGTGGGCAATCCAGCCGTAGGCTCCGGGCAGGTAGGCTGTGCCGGCCAGGGCGGCGAACAGGCGCGGCCCGGCGGGGAAGAAGCGCTCCCAGCCCTGGGGACTGCGCCGGTTAGTGAGCAGGTCGGCCCAGCGCTGCAGGGCGGCGAAGCCGAAATTATTCCGGCTGCCCCTTGGCGGCTGCTCCGTGTACAGGCGGATGCACTTCCAGATCCCCTGCTGGACGGCGGCCGGCAGCTTGCGCTCGTCGGGAGGGTCCAGTGTGACCATCCGGAACTTATCCTTCTTCACCCGCGCCCGGGCGACCTGCAGGGACTCAGCGGGAACCTGCAGGGGCTGGCCGGAGCGGTCCGCCAGGCAGGCTATTCCATTCTCCAGGCCGTAGACCACCAGCGGCTGCATGTCCCACTCGTGGATTTCGTCAGGGTAAGCGTTATACGGCAGGCTTAACCTGTCGGCCCAGACCAGCGCCGGCCGGCCGTTTTCCAGCGCCTCGAGCAGGTTCTTCTCCCCCGCCGCGGGCCGGGACGTCTGCAGCACGGTCTGCACGATCCCCATGCGCTCCAGCATGGTTTGCAGGGGATCAAAGGTGTTTCGGGTGAGCAGGGCCAGGATGGGCGGGTAGCCCGCATAATCAAAGGTGAAATAACCGCAGGCGATCCCCCCGCTCACCCCCAGGAGGAAGGCTTCTGAATAGGGCCGGCCCGTGTGGGGAGCAATCACCCCCTGGTAGGCCAGAATATTGTGAACGCTTCCGGTTTCCGGATGGCGGCCGGTGAACTGCCGGTAATCTTCCAGGACAGGCATGGTCAAACTCCTCCTTGCCAGATTTTCTCCATTTTAGAGAACCGGAGGCGTTCTGTGGAAAAGGAGAGACATTAAATCGACTTTTTCGGGGCAGGATTGCGAGTTGTTTTCTGGAAATCAGGTGCGGTAATTTTCCAGCAGCGCCAGAAATGCCGGGTCATGGTGCAGGGAGCGCAGGTCGTCATCCTGCCGGGAGTGCTCGACCAGCGCCGGGTTAAGATGCAGCGCGGTTTTCAGCTTATCCAGGGCTTTCTCACGCTCGCCGCTCAGGGCATAGTGACAGGCCAGGTTGTACCGGATGGTCCCCTGCCACTCGGGAGAAGGGTCCAGCCGGGCAGCCTCCCGCGCTTCGATTTCGCGCACGCGTTCAGCGCTGGCGTGGTCGCGCCGCTCCAGATACCCGAGCGTCAGGTGCGTCATGGCGTGTGAAAAAACCACGCCGTAGATAAAGCGCCACAGCGGGCGGTCGCCCAGCCACGGGAAGAGATGGGGAGTGTTAAGCTCCTCCTCGTTCAGCGCCTCGATCTGTGCGACCAGTTCGCGGTGGCCCGCTTCGACGACAGCCAGGATCGCCTCCCAGGGCTCGCTGCTGTACATTTCAAAAATCTGATCGTTCTCTTCCGGAATGCCGGCAGGGTGTTGGACAGCTTCGCCGCTGCGGGAGCGGGCGATGCGGCCGGCCAGGCGGCGCTGCCGCTCGCCAATATGGGCCAGGATATCGCGCGGCATCCACTGGTCCACTGTCCCGGATAGATTGCGCTCATCCTGGCTGAAGGTCGACCGAAAGCGCAGGATCTCCTCCTGCGCCACTTCCAGCAGCGCGATCAGATCGGCTTTCCGGACCATCACAACCTCCTGCCTGCAGCCCCCCTGTGCAGTTAATGATTGATTACTGCCCGCGGCCATCCTCGACTCCAACCAGGAGCAGGCGCTTTTCAAAACCGCCGCGCCGCGCCCGCTTTTCCAGCCGCAGGGCTTCCAGCGCTTCCGGAGAGGTCCCCTGCAGACCGGCCAGCGCGTAGACGCCCTCCAGCAGGTTGGCCAGTTCCTCGACCGCTTCGCTCTGCAGGTATTCCTGCACCTCTTCCTGCAGCTTGCGGTGCAGGGCAGCCGCGAACTCGGCCGGCTCCAGGATCTGTACAGCTGCCTTTTTGCCTTCCTGCTCGATGATCTCCGGGATGCGGTCTCGGACCGCTTTATGGTAGTAAATCATTCCTGTTCACCCAGTATGTGCTCTTTATAATAGCGTCCCCAGTGCGGCCAGCGGCCGTCGATGTCTGTAAACCCGTATTCGTCGGAAAGGCCCCAGGAGCTGTACACCCCGCCGGAGCGGCGAAACACATCCGGATCGGCGGCCAGGGCGGCCACGGCATGCCCGACGAAATAAGGCGTCTCGGAGGCAATGAAGTGGGGGTCTACCTTTGCCCCGTCCTGCCAGTTCGCCTCGGTGACACCGAAGCGGTCGAGCATGGCCTCCGAGCGCAGAAAGCCGGGCGTCAGGGCCAGGGCAGTGACCCCGTACGGGCGCAGTTCCTCGGCCATGCCCAGAGCCAGGCGGATGACAGAGGCTTTAACCAGGTCATAGAACAGGTTGCCGCGGTAGCCTGGCGAGTCACCGTCGGTGATCTCGATCACCAGCCCCTGCCGGGCAGCTACCATTAAGGGCACGCCGTAGCGGCTGGTGATGATGTGCGTGTGCACGCCGCGCTGCTGCATCAACAGGCCTTTGGCGATGTCCAGCTCCCAGAACGGTTTTTCCCATTCGGTCAGCTCGTCGCCGCCCCAGATATCGTTAACCAGGATATCCAGACGGCCCTGCTCCGCCCTGACACGCTCGAACAGCGCCTGAACCTGCTGTTCATCGCTGTGGTCCACCTGCACGGCGATCCCCTGTCCGCCGTAGCCGCTGACCATTTCTGCGGTCTCTTCAATGGTCTCGGGACGGCCCTGCGTGGCGGGTTTGCCGCGCACGCTGCGCCCGGTGCAGTATACCGTGGCGCCGGCCTCTCCCAGCATGCAGGCAATCCCGCGCCCCGCTCCACGCGTGGCGCCGGCCACCACTGCGACCTTTCCGGTTAATGGTTTCGCTGCGCTCATTTGATTTTCCCTCCTGGATGAACGAGAAGCCGCATTCCGGCACACCGGAGTTCCATTTTACGCTGTTTCGAGGAATCTGGGGGAGCGAGGCAGGACGCGGAGTGGCGCAGATTTTCGCGGATCATCCAACGCTCCGCGTACTATCTGCGTCATCCGCTCTCGTCCGCGTCCCCCATCCTTTCCTGAAAAAACCTTCAAGGTCTCCGGCGGCTCTACCCCAGATGGAACCGCTGCAAGGAAAGGGGCACGGTAGGCACAGCACTGGTTAAGACTTTGAAGGTTTCCGGTGTCTCGCCCGCATCCCCAGGGGTCCGCCCACGCACGCGCACCGGGCAGAATCCCGAAATGCAGGCACCGTTCTGATGACAGCGGTTTGCAGCTTCACAGGCCGTGAACCCCGAGTCCGCAGCAGGCAGGCAAAGCGAGTAAACCATCCTGCCGAACTCCGCAGTGAAACCAGCGCTTCCTGAATCAGCCGGTCCTGGTGTGCGGCTGTCATCTCGTCCACTCGCCGCTGGCGTTCAACACGATATTCAATCTCGAAAGGTAACATGTTCATCTCCCTGACACAACAAACCTACCTGCAGCGGACAGAAGCTGCAGGTGGGTCATCCCTGCATCTGGTGCACGGGGCGGCTTGCTTACTCCTGCGAACCGTCATTCATGGCAAACTGGATAACTTTATCAGCTACCATCTGGCCCAGTTCCAGGCCCACCTTAATGTCCGTGCGGTAGTGGATGCCGGCCCAGATACGGGCTTCTCCGGCCTCTTCCGCCATCGCTGTCAGGCTGTCTGCATCGCGGGGGAACAGGTAGGCCATAACCTGAGCGGCTGACCCTGACAGGCAGGAGTGAGCTGACGGGTAGCTGGGGTGGTTGGGTGTGGCAAAGAGCGGTTTGAAATCCGCGTCCATCTGGAAGGGCCGCAGCAGCCAGTAAGTGTATTTGGCGTCGAAGCAGGCGACTGCTGAGTCGTAGAAGGCGATGCTTTCGAGAGCATAGGCCCGGGCAGCGCGCGGGGCGTTGCTGCCCAGATCGTATTCGAAGAGCTTTTTACTCACCTGTTCGTTCCAGAAAGCATGCACGCGCGACCCACCGGCTCCGTACTCCCAGAATAAAGCGTGGCTGTTGGAAAGCGGGGTGCGTTCATAATTTCGCAGTTCATCCATCTCAGCGGCCAGCTCGAGGCTGTTATAGGGCGGGGGAGGCTCGGGCCGGAACTCGCTGCCCGATTCGAGGACCCAGGTCTGCCAGGTTCCAGCCATCACAGCGGCCGGTTTCTCGCCGGTCCAGTATCCAGGCCCTTCGGGAATTTTCCCGTCCCATTCTGCGTCCGAGCTGTCATTCTCTGCGCGCTGGATCGCCAGTTCGGCCACTTTACGGCCTAATTCAAGCCCGACTTCCACATCGCTGGGGTACTGAACCCCGGCGTATAGAAAGGCTTCACCAGCCTGCTGCGCCTGCTCGCGAAAGAAACCGGCACGCTCAGGGAACAGGTAGGCCAGCACTTCGGAGGCGGCTCCGGCCGTGACGGCGTGCTCTGATGGGTAAGAAGGGCTGTGCGGAGCTGCCACCACGGTTTCCAGTGACCGGTCCACCATGCCCGGGCGCGGCCGGCCGTACGTGTATTTGGCGTCCCAGGCTGCGATGGTGGCGTCGTATATGGCCGCGTTGAGCAGGGCCAGGGAGCGGCTGCCTATGATGGCGCCCTGGTTGTGCTTGAGGGTCTCATGGACCGCGATTTCATTCCAGCGGTATGCCGGGGCACCGGTGTTCCAGAAGGCGATGCTGGCTAACACGGTCTGATCCCGCTCGCCGGCCAGCCGCTTCAACTCCCGGATCTCCTGCGCTGTGGAACGGCGGTTGGGCGGCGCTGCCGGGCGAAATTGATCCCCCGATTTGAGAAGCCACGTACTCCACAGACCAGCCCCAGGTTCGACCCGGTATACACGCTCGTCGTCCCTGCCCAGCACAGGGATCACCCCCAGGGCTCCTCCAACGAGCCCGGTGATCAGAACGACCACCAGGCTCAGCACAACCAGCGTGAGCAGGCGCTGCTTGCGCTTACCGGCCCGGGTGGTTGTTCCTGCAAACGGTTCTACTGTCTCAAACATTATCCAATCTCCTTATTTATATTTCCATCCCCTTTTGTTATTCGGGCCAGGCAGCGTGCCCGGCCTTTGAACAGTGTACAGCCCGGGTGGGCCGCTGTCTCCATGCGAAAGAATGGCTGCAGGAATGGAAGAGGGGAAAGAAATCGGGAGGAAAGCTCAGAGAGAAATAGAAAAAGGCCGCAGCGGACTGCTGCGGCCCTGGGAAACCTGTGCTGATTTTACTTACAGCCTCAGTCTGCCGGCTCGCCGGCCAGCCTGCGGTACTGCTCCAGCATGTGAGACACCGTCAGCGTGCCGGGGTCAAAGCCCAGATTTCGGGCGCGCTGGGCGAGCTGGGTGATCTGCGGCGGCTCGAGGAAGGTCTCCCGCAGCACATCGGCCTGGGCGAACACCTGTGCCGGAGTGCCGTCCGCCATGATCTGCCCCCGCCCCAGCACCACAACCCGCTCGGCATAGGCAGCCACAATGGGCATGTCGTGGGTGATGATGATAATGGTGTGCCCCAGGGTTTCTTTCAGGCCGCGCAAAAAATCCATGATCTCGTACGACTGGCGCGCGTCCTGTCCGGTTGTCGGCTCATCGACGATGATCACCCGCGGCCGCAGCGCCAGAATAGATGCGATCGCCACGCGCTGGCGCATGCCTTTGGAAAGGAAGAAAGGGTGCTCGCCGAAATACGCTTCCGGCAGCCCCACCACCTTCGCCGCCTCAATGACGCGCTCGTGCACCTCATCCTCCGGAAGCAGGATGTTGCGCGGCCCATAGGCGATCTCGTCATAGCAGCTGGCGTTGAAGAGCTGGTGGTCGGGGTTCTGAAAGACATAGCCTACCCGCCGCACCATCTGGACGATCGAAGTCTCCTTCGAGTTCAAGCCATCCACAATCACGTCACCGCTGGTCGGCTTCAACAGGCCGTTGAGGCACTTGGAGAGAGTCGTCTTCCCCGATCCGTTCTGCCCGATCAGGGCGATCAGCACACCCTGGGGAATATCCAGGTTGATTTCCTTCAGGGCATGCGTGCCGTCCGGGTAAAGGTAGTTGAGGCTTTTCACCTGAATAAAGGGTTCAGGGGCACTGACTGAGGGCATTCTGGCCCCGTTCACTCCCGCTTCTGTCATGGCTGCTCTCCTGATGAACTTTTACCATCGTGCGCGGTCATCGTGTACTTCCATTTATGCTTCTAATTCTGTGTTCTGGTTTTCAAAATTCATCCGGCAGAGCGCTGCCCGGGGCGCGTTCTCTGCGCAGCAGTTCATTTAACTGCACTTCAGCTTCATCCAGCGTGAGCGGCAGCGCCCCGGCTGCGGCACCCCTCCTGTTGAGCTCATAGCAGAAGCGCATCGCCCCCGGCGGAAGCACACCCTTTTCCAGCAGCAGCTCCAGGCGCTGAAAGAACGGCCGCGTCTGGTCTTCCACGACGAGCTGGCCATCCACCAGCAGGATCATGCGGTCGGCCAGAGGGATCAGATTCTCCAGGCTGTGCTCGATGACAATGATCGTGTTCTGCTGCTCCTGCTTCATACGGGCCAGCACTTCAAAGATCCGCTTGCGGCTGAGGGGATCGAGCATGGAGGTGGGCTCGTCCAGCACCATGACCTGCGGCATCATGGCCAGCACAGCCGCCAGCGCCACACGCTGCTTCTGACCGCCCGAGATCTCGTAAGGGGGTTTGGCCAGCAGATGCCCCAGATCGACCAGGTCTGTCACCCACTCGAGGCGTTCGCGAATCTCGGGGATCGAAAGCCCCAGGTTTTCCATACCGAAGACCAGCTCATCTTCCACCGTCATGGCTGTGAACTGGGCCTCCGGATCGGAGAAGACGAGGCCCACCATCCGCTGCAGGGCGCCAGCGGGATAGCTCTCCACTTCCTTCCCCAGCACGGTGACGGTGCCGTGTTTAATGCCGTGATACTGTCCGGGGATCAGGCCGTTGAGCGAATAAGCCAGGCTGGTCTTTCCCGAGCCGTTGGGGCCGATTACGCCTACAAAACTGCCGGCTTCGATTTGCAGGTTGATCTCCTGCAGCGCAGGCTTTTCGGTGTTCAGGTACTGCCAGGTGTAGTTTTCGATTTGAATAACCGCGGTCACTCGGGCCTCCGGTGTCAGGTCAGCAGCGATCGCAGCCAGGCGATCAGGAGCGAATCTTCCAGGGCGAAGCTTCCAAACCCGTAGCGCATCACGAGCAGCACAATAAAGGACAGCGCGATCAGCAGGGTCAGGGCCATATCGAGAGGTTTAAACGGGTAATGGGTGAGAATAAAATCAGCGCGTTTCACCCTGCTGGCCTCGCCTGTGAAGGCAAACCCGCGGGCGATGAGGGCGTTGGTAAATTCCTCGGAACGCCGCAGAGAGAGGGCGAACAGCGGGATCATGTACATCACGTACTTGCGAATTTTATACGGCAGCGATTTGCCCCGGGTGTCGAAGCCGCGCGCCTGTTCCGCCTGGCGCACGATGCTGAAATCCTCCAGCACCATACCCGCGGCCCGCAGGGCCATGGCAAACACGTAGGTGACTACAAAAGGAACCCGGATGCTGCGCATGGCGACGATCATATCGCGCTCCCGGGATGTGGACAGAAAGAAGACCATGGTAAAGATCATGGGCAGGATGCGGAAATAGACCACAACCGCATCCCGCAGGCGCTCCCAGTAGATGCGGACGCCGGCAACCTGGGCCAGCAGTTCAAATTCGGGGTGCACGCCGCCCAGCAGGGTGTAAGAAATCAGGATCACGGTGCCCATGGAGATCGCGATGGGGACATAAATGCGCAGCGTGCGCATGTCCACGCGGCTGAACCACATGAGCAGCAGCAGAACGATCACCAGGGCAATATTCCATTCCGGAGCAGAGATAAATAAAGGGAACAGGCTGACAACCAGCAGAAAAAAGAGCTTTACGAATGGATGGATGGCATAAATCGGTGATTCGACAGGAACATAGCCCAGGATCGTTTTATTCATGCGCGCCTCACCTTTGCCCTGCAGCCCTGCCCATTCCAGGGCATGTTTTCAGGTTCATTTTGGTTGATACCCGCTTTCATATGCTTCCGGTAAAAAAGCTTCCCGTCATCCAGGCGCATTTCGACTGCGCTGCCAGTCAGTCTCCGACCGGGGAAGCAGGCCTGCCGCTAAGACTGCCTGGCGACCGGGCAGTAGATTTCCGAACGCCTCGCCACTGCATGGTACGGCCTGCACCACAACAATGGCCTCAGGGCCTGCGGGAAGGACGCCCCATGACGCGTGCTCCCCGGCAGGCAGCATTGTCCGGCCCCTGACCGCTCATTCCAGGAAACGCAGCAGGTCCCGGTGTACCGGACTCACGAGCAGCCGTGCTCGCAGCGTGGATCGCGTGAGCTGTGGTCAGCGGGCACGGCTGCTCTCTTACCTTGCAGCCCTGGGAAACGGCTTACCTTATCGGCAGGTTTCCCGCTCCAGTGCCGCGCCCCAACCCCGGCGGAGATCGAGAGGCGTGGAAAGCAGCATCCCCAGGTCGTCAGGGCGCGGCAGCGAGATCCCTGTTCCCTACCTGTTGATCAGGCCCACCAGCGCTTGACGAAGGCCGTCGTGCGGATCACCACCGGCGAGAGGGCCTTGAGCAGGATGAAGTTGAAGACCAGCCCGGCGATCACGTTGCCGCCGAACCAGCCCCAGATGAACAGCGGCAGCGAGTCGGTGGTCAGCAGCCCAAAGCTGCGCAGCACCACCAGGGGCGACCACAGAGCGCCAAATGCGCTGGAGATAATCATCGCGGCGAGCAGAATGATAAAATCGCGCGCCGATTTCAGGCGCGGGTCGGCTTTAAAATAACGAAAAGCCCACGCCGGTAAAAACGCCTGCATAAAGTTGGCGGGGATGTAGGCCAGAGAAACATAAAATGGGGTGTCGGCGACTGCGTTGGAAAAGAAGGGAAAGATCGTGCCGGCAATGACTCCCCAGGCGCCGAACCAGATTGCGCCGACCTGCTGGACCGCGATTCCCGTCCAGAAAAAGTTGACTCCAAATCCGAGGGGGAAGGAGATACTGCCAAAAGCGCCGACCACAAAGCCGATGCCGATGAGAAGAGCAGTGATGACAATATGGATGACGCCAATCGATCGCCGTTCACCGGGTTGAACGGTCCAGATTTCCTCAGCCGTGATCGAGCTTGCTCCCCCACGTGTCGATGGGGCAGTGGTAGTCATCATAGCCTCCTGTTATATGATTGGTCTAATCAGGTCACATCCGGTCGATAACTGGATCATAAGAACAAGAAAAATTCATGAATCGCTCGATAGCAGGCTCCTTTCTACCCCAATGGGGTTGTGAAAAAGGACCGGACTATTCAATTCTTCCCCCATTGACTGACCCCCGGGTGTACTCCGCCCAGCGGATCAATTTTCATCTATAACACCAGAAAAAGCCGCGAGATACTGTATAAGTTTAGTTTCTTTTCCAGTAGAACCCGGGTACTAAAGCATGATGAACCTGATAAAATTGAGACGTTCCGCCAGTCCAGGTGGAACGAAATCCTCCTGCGGGGAGTTCGAACGACAGGCAGCGAATTCGTGACCACCAAAGACTATTATTCCATCCTCCAGGTCAGACCCAACGCCTCCGAAGAAGAAATCCGGTCCGCCTACAAACGGCTGGCGCTCGAGTATCACCCCGACCTGTCGAAACATCCGGGCGCTGAAGAGCTGATGAAGCTGTTCAATGAGGCGTACAATGTGCTGCGCGACCCGCAGAAGCGGGCGCAGTACGATCAGGAGCGCTTAATCGAGCAGCACGCCCCCATCGCTGCGGAAGCGCCTGCCGCCCAGCCGCCGGTCCCAACCCAGCCGGTGAAAGGGCCGCCAGAACCAGCTATTGACCTGGCGGAGGAAAAGAAGCAGATGCAGAATGACGTCCTCAGCCGGATGTTCATCCTGCTGGTGATTCTGCTGGTCACCTTTGTGTTGTTTTTGGTTTCGCTGTTTGTCGAGGGGTTCAGCCCGCTGATTCTGCTGCCGCTGGTGGTATTTTCTCTGGTGCTGATTGCTTCCATCGTGCTGCGGGTGCAGCGCTTCTCGCGCCTCAACCGCAGAGACTGAAGGCGCTCACTCCTTGCCGGGAGAAGTGGAATTGCTGCCGTCCTGGGGCCACACCAGCACTTTGTCCACCCGGTTGCCGTCCATATCCACCACTTCCAGGCGCAGGCCTTCCCACTCGAAATGATCCCCTGTATTGGGAATACGCCCCAGGTGAGTCATAACAAAACCGCCCAGGGTCTGGAAATAGTGCTGCTCTTCGCCGGGCAGAGTCTTCAGGTTGAACAGCTCGCGGAATTCTTCCACGGGCAGCATGCCGTCCAGCAGCCAGGAACCGTCTTCGCGCTGGACCACGTCCGGGTCCTCCGCCTGGTCCGGTTCGCGGATATCGCCCACGATCGCCTCGAGGATATCGCCCAGGGTGACGATACCCTGAATACCGCCGTACTCGTCGACGGCGAAGGCGATCTGTGCTCCGGTCTCCTTGAAGCGTTCCAGGACGTTAAAGGCCGGCATGCTCTCCGGAACGAACAGCCCGGGCTGCAGCACCTGGCGCAGGTCGAGATCTTTCCCCTCCATACACTGCACCATTAAATCGGCCACACGCACAAAGCCCAGCACCTGATCCAGACTGCCGGCCGCCACCGGCAGATGGGAATGGCGGCTCTCCATGATCTTCTGACGGGTGACCTGGGGGTCATCTTCCAGGTCGAGCCAGACGATCTCCGGCCGGGGGGTGGTGAGCGATTCCACCCGGCGGTCGCTCAGGCGGAAGACCTGTTCGACCATCTCCTCTTCGATTGGTTCAAACACCCCCGATTCCGTCCCCTGGCCGATCAACAGGCGGATCTCTTCCTCGGTGATCGCAGGTTCATCGCGAGGCTTCACACCGGCGATGCGCAGCACCAGCTCTGTCGAGCGGGTCAGCAGCGTGACGACCGGACTGGTCAGGCGGGAGAGAAAGGTCATCGGCGGGGCCATGATAGCGGCCACCCGCTCCGCATTGTTGATGCCGATCTGCTTGGGGGCCAGCTCGCCGAGCACCAGGGTGAGGTATGTGATGGCAAGCACCACGATACCCACGCTCAGACCTTCGCTGTAAGGGGCGAGCAGGGGGATATCATCCAGATAATCCTGGATCAGCCCGGCAACCCGGGCGCCGCCGAATGCACCGGAGAGGATCCCGACCAGACTGATACCAATTTGAACCGTAGAGAGAAAGCGGCCAGGCGAGCTGGCCAGTTCGAGAGCGGCTTTTGCCCCCGCGTCTCCGGAATCCGCCCGCTGCTGCAGACGCACTTTGCGGGACGAGACGAGCGCAATTTCCGACATAGACAGCAAGCCGTTGAACAAAATCAGCAGCAGGATAATAATGACCTCAATCCACCCGCTGCCTGTGCCATCTTCCATTCTGTTAACTTCCTTAATAGTTCAAAATATAGTTCTACTTAACGGAATATTTTACATCAATCGTGCAGGGTTCAGGCCAGGGTGAGGCAGGTGCTCACCTCATATAAGCTAACGTTCGACCAGCCGGATCGAACGCACCAGATCATCCAGCAGCCCCAGCGGCGGGTCAAACTGCTCGCCCGGCACTTCGTTTAAGCGGGTCAGCTGGTCCGCCAGGAGCATGCGGTCAGCCTGTCCGGCGATCTGTGGGTCCAGGGGGAAGATGCCGCTGCGCAGCGGAAAATGGGCCGCAATGTATAGTTCTCCGTCTGCGCTGAGCCCCTGAAAGGTATAAAAGAGCTGCGTGTCGAGCACGGGGCTGTCATCCTGTGAGAACGCGGTCAGGTAGCGCAGCCCGGCTCCGTGCTCAAAATCCAGGCGCTCCAGCCGGGCGCAAAAGACCTGTCGCGCATTCACCCAGGGCAGGAAGGGCATTGCGCGCCGCTCCAGGCCGGTTGGAAAGGGAAGCCGGCAGTAGTCTGGATCCAGCCCGCTCTCCAGCACGCGCCTCAGGCTCTGCAGGTTGGCGGGGAATCCCAGCGGGTCATCGCGGCCGTAGGCGTCGAAATCTGCGCTGCGAAAGACTATCACCTGAGCGCTGTGGCTCTCGAACGGCAGCAGGGGCAGGTCGTAAGCCCGGCCGCCCCGGTAGCCCAGAAAACGGAAGCGAACGTAGGCCGGATGCGATTCGGAGAATAAGACCTGATCGCCAAGCGGCACTGCCGGCACATAGCCGGCCTCCACCCACAGCGCCAGTGAAGGATCGTAAGCCAGGGAGATCTCGCGGCCAAACTCCATAAAGGAGGCCCTCTGCGGCCCGCCCATGACGGGCGGCCGGGCAGGATCCAGAAAGGTGAACGAGGCGAGCACGGCTGAGAAAAGTTCGTTGAGCTGTTCATCCAGCGCCGGCTGGTCCGAGGGCGTGAAGGTAAGGGTATACAGCAGGCCGTTATGGATGGCCATCACCTGACGGGCGCTGAGCCGGCCGGGGATATCCTCGAGCACCACGGCAGGCTGGCCGCCCAGGCGGGAGCCAGAGCGCATGATCTCCCACGGCAGACCCTGGAAGGCGGTCTGGTGCAGGTAATCGTCCACCAGCCGTTCCAGGTCCGGGTCTGCTGCTGCGGGCAGCGGACGGGTCTCCACCCGCAGGCTCACGGACTGCGTCTGCAAGCCGCCGGAGGGCGCAGGGCCGCTGATGACCGGGATGCGCTGGTCCTGCAGCAGGCTTTCCTGCAGGCTGAAGCCGGCCGGGTAGCTGAAGCAGTAACCGGCGCCCGGGTTGGCGTAGGTGAGCATCCCCTCCATGCGGCAGGCGCGCGGCAGCGAAGCGTCGACCGTCACCGAGGGCGGCGGCGTGGCCGTGCTGGGCGGCGTCAGCGTGGGTGCGACGGTTTTTGTGGGCGTGGCGGATGCCGGAAGCGGGCTCGCTGCAGGAGCGGCGGTCTGTCCCTGACAGGCGGCAAGCAGCAGGCTGAGCAGGACCGCCAGTGCGGCCCAGCGCACCTGCTGCAGGTTGAACGGACTTCTCATCAAATTTCCTCTCACTTTACAGGCCTCCAGCCAGTGGATGATACCCCGCTCTGCCCCGGCCGGCGGAATAATAACATAATTTGATTATATAACCGGCGGGTGGTATACTTCAAATTTGTTTGGAACCAAAAACAACCTGCAGTCGTCCTAATCGTTGATGAGAAACGACCCTTCAGACACACAACCCGTTCGCTCCCAGGCTGAAACGCGCCCGGTGGCCGCCGGCATGGAGGATACACAGCCCACCCCGGTCCTGCGCCCGCTGGCAGGTCCCCGGCCTCCGGCGCCGCCCCGGCCCCCGGCCGCTTCGAGTGCACGTTCCCGGCGCAGGCGATTTTTTGCCTGGGCGCTGCTCGCCATTGTTCTTACCGGTGTGTTTTCGCTTCTGGGCGCATTTGCCGGCGTGCGCTCGGGCATGGCCGCGCGCAGCGCATGGGAGGCCGAACAGAGCAATCTCTCTGTGAAAGAGCAGTATGAACTCGGGCTGCTCGATATGCAGGAAGGGCGTTATCAGGTGGCCCTGCAGCGTTTTGAGTACGTGATCCAGCACGATCCTACCTTCCCCGGCGCCGCCGACCGCCTGGTAGAAGTGAACAGCATTCTGTTCGCCACCGCCACACCCACCAGCCCGCCGCCCACCAT
>JAAYXE010000124.1 GCA_012516075.1 Chloroflexota bacterium
GCTCAGCCGGAAGCATCGCCCAGCCCAACGCCCACCCGGCTGCTGTATCAGGTGCCCCCCAATGCCACTCCCACGCCGACTCCGTTCCAGCCGCTGCCGCCCACGCAGCCGGCTGTCGAGGTCAGCGCCACGCCTTCGCCCCCCGTGCCGGCGCCCACGCTGACGCCCATCCTGCCCCAGTATGACCCCACCGGTCAGCAGCCGCTGCCCCTGCCCAGCGATCAGGTCAACATCCTGCTGCTGGGATCCGACCAGCGCCCCTGGGATGGCAGGTACTTCCGCACCGATGTGATCATCCTGGCCACGCTTAACACCCGCAAGGGTACGGTCAATCTGACCTCCTTCCCGCGCGATCTGTACGTCACCATTCCGGGCCGCGGCGCAGACCGCATCAACCCGGCATACGAGTACGGCGGCTTCGAACTGCTGGCCGATACCATGCAGCACAACTTCGGGTTCCGCCCCGATCACTATGTGTTGATCAACTTCTCATCGTTCAAGAAGATCATCGACGACCTGGGCGGGCTGGAAGTGGAAGTGGCCCAGCCCCTCTCCGACAACTACCGCGGGCGTTATATCACCATCCAGCAGGGGACTGTGGAGATGGACGCCGATATGGTGCTCTGGTATGTGCGCTCGCGCAAGACTTCGAACGATTTCGCCCGCTCACGGCGCCAGCAGGAAGTGCTGCGGGCCATCTTCAAGAAGATGGTCTCGCTCGACGCCATCCGCAAGGTGCCCGAGTTCTATAACACGTATAAAGAAAACGTGACCACCGACCTGACCTTTGGAGATATCGTCCAGCTGCTGCCTCTGGCGGCCCGCATCACCGACACATCAAAAATCCATCACTACTACCTCGGGCCGGGGCAGGTGTACGACTGGATCTCTCCGGGCGGGGGCATGGTCCTGCTTCCCAACCCTCCTGCGGTCCAGGAAGTGCTGCGTCAGGCGCTGAACGCCGAGTGACGCCGGTTTGGACAGGAGAAAAACACAGGAGTTGGTTCAATGGCGTTAGAAGGAAAAGGTTATTTCATCTGGCAGATTGCAAAAACAGAGGACGGCAACCCGGTCACGATCGCCAACAAGGCGGTGGAGGCCGGGTTGAGCCATGTGCTGATCAAAATTGCGGACGGTATCCATACCTATAATGTCGACCTCGTCACCGGTCAGGACCTGGTGGGCGGGCTGGTGCAGCAGCTCCGTGCACGCGGCATCCTGGTTTATGGCTGGCACTATGTTTACGGCTATTACCCCGAGCAGGAGGCCGACATCGCCATCCAGCGCATCCGCCAGCACAACCTGGATGGCTATGTGATCGATGCCGAGTCGGAGTATAAAGACACCAAAAACACCAATCGTTATAAAAATGCGAAAACCTTTATGAGCCGGCTGCGCGCCGCTCTGCCAAATCTTCCCATCGCCCTGAGTTCGTACCGCTACCCCTCTCTGCACCCGACGCTGCCGTGGACAGAGTTCCTGGAGAAGTGCGACTTCAACATGCCCCAGGTGTACTGGCTGCAGAATCACAACCCGGGCGATCAATTACGGCGCTGTGTGAATGAGTTTCAGAACATGACCCCCTTCCGCCCGATCATCCCGACGGGCGCGGCATTCCGTGAGCACGGCTGGGAGCCGACGGTCGCTGATGTGATCCAGTTCATGGACACGGCGCGCGAGCTCAACCTGAAGGCCGCCAACTACTGGGAATGGCGCAACTGCCGGGTGTACCTGCCGCACGTCTGGGATGCGATCGCCGATTACAACTGGTATCCGGGCGTGCGCCAGAACGATATCACCATGCAGTACATCAACGCGCTCAACTCGCACAACGTGGACGCGGTCCTGGCGCGGTACACCAGCTCGGCGGTGCATGTCACCGCCAGCCGTACGGTGCAGGGGCAGAAATCGCTGCGCGACTGGTACACGCACCTGCTCACCCGCCTGCTGCCCAACGCCACGTTTAACCTGACTGGCTACACCGGCAGCGGCGTGTCGCGCACCTTCACCTGGACGGCGAAATCGAGCGCCGGCAGCGTGCTCAACGGGAACGATACCTTCGGCCTTTCGGGGACGAAGGTGGCGTATCACTTTACCTCGTTCACGATCAACTGACCGGAATGCGTATAGATTAACACTGCCCGCAGGAATGCGGGCAGTTGTGGTTAACGGGGGGGCCGCTGAAGGAACTGATGCGCTGAACGAGTGGTTAGAACCCGCTCTCGCTCAGAGGGGTTCTAATAACCCTCCCCTTTAGGGCGGCTGCCGCAGGCAGGCGACGCAGCGGGGA
>JAAYXE010000125.1 GCA_012516075.1 Chloroflexota bacterium
ATTCTGGGGAATCCAGTGCGGGGGCGTGGTGGCAAGCTCCGCGGGCGGCGAGATGCTGGAGATGACCATCCAAGTGAAAGGAGCGAGGATGGCGAAGACCAGCAGCGCGACCAGAATGTAGAAAAAGATCGGGCCGAGAGCTTTGTGGGCAAACTGGAGGGCGTTAACCTGTACGCTGCGGGCGCCGGCCAGTTTCACAGGGGTATCCATCAGTACTTTACCTCCCGGTAGAGGGCGCGCTGATAGAAGATCACCAGGAGCAGCACGGCGAAGGTCATGATGTACGCCACGGCGGCCCCGCGCCCCAGCTGGAGCGAGACGAAGGACTTGACGTAGGTGTAGTAACCCAGGACGGCCGTGCCGTTGGACGGTCCACCGGCGGTAAGGGTGTAGATCAGGTCAAAGCTCTTCAGAGCCCAGATGGTGCGCAGCGCGACGGCCACGAACAGGGTGGGACGGATGAGGGGCAGGGTGATGTGGAAGAAAGACTGCACAGGGCTGGAACCGTCCACCCGGGCGGCTTCGTAGAGTTCGTGGGGGATGGTCTGCAGTGCAGCCAGGAAGAGCAGCATGATGAACGGCGTCTCTTTCCAGATGTCTGCGATGGTGACCATGGCGAGGGCCAGGTCCGGGCTGCCCAACCAGACGATGTAGCGGTCGATGATGCCCAGCGAGTAAAGCAGCCCATTGAGCGAGCCGTAGCTGGGATTGAGAATCCACTTCCACATGATGCCGTTGACCACGGAGGGAATGGCCCAGGGCAGCAGCGCCAGCATGCGCACCAGCCAGCGGCCGCGGAAGGGGCGGTTGAGCAGCAGCGCGATCCCGATCGCCAGGGTGATTTCAATGGTCACCGCGGCGATGACAAAGATCAGGGTGATGCGCACGCTGTCGAGGAACAGCGGGTCGGTAAGGATAAAGCGGTAATTTTCCAGCCCCAGAAACGGGTGTCCCTCCTGGGGGCGGGTCAGGTTCCAGCCGATCAGGCTGATCCAGAATGAACGCAGAAACGGATAGACCGTCACCACAGCGATGATGAGCACAGCAGGCGCCATGAGCAGGATGGTCAGGAGTATCTCCTCCCGCCTGCGGCGGCTGATCCCTCTCTTCTGCGGTTTCGATAAGGCGGTTGAAGCCACAATTCACCTTCGCTGGCGCCCGCTGCCCATACATGCCGTACCATTCAAGAGCAGCGGGCGAGAAAATTCGCCTGCTGGAGCGGAGCTGATACCAGAGAAAGGGGGGAGGACGGACCTCCTCCCCCCTGTAAGGCGATGGTTATTGATTCTTCAGGCGGTTGGTCTCTTCCACCAGCCAGTCAACCGCTTCCTGAGCGGTCTTGCGGCCGCCCATTACGTCCTGGACGGCGGAGGCAGCCGAGCGGCGCCATTCCTCGAACCAGGGGAACTGGGGCGGGAACTCGCCGTAGGAGACCTGCTCTGCCAGGACTTCGAAGCCAGGCCAGGCAGCGGCGATGTCGGCATCGGTGAATAGAGCGGTGCGGGTGGGAAGATTGGCCCCCTCAATGGCGTGGTGCTTCTGGGCTTCTTCGCTGGTCAGATACATGATGAACTGCTTGGCGACCTCTTTGTTCTCGGAGGTGCGCAGCAGCCCCAGGCCGCCGGCGTAGATGTAGCCGCCGCTGCGCTGCTCGGCCGTGCCAGGGATGAGCATGATACCGGTCTTGCCGGTGACGCCGGAAAGTTCGGTGTTGGAGTTCGCCTGGGTCACCGACCAGGTGGAGTCGAGCAGGAAAGCGGTCTTGCCGGTGCCGAACTCGATCAGGGTTTCGTAGTCATCCAGGGCGATGCCGGCCGGATCGAAGTAGCCTTCCGCCATAGCTGTTTCGAACATCTGCAGGGTCCGCAGGGCGATGTCATCGTTCTGGAAGACGGGATTGCCATCGGCGTCAAAGAACTCGCCGCCGCTGCTCTTAACCATGGTGCCCCAATTGTAGTAGAAGTTGCCCGGGTATTTGGCGCTGGGAGAGAAGCAGAACTCGGCTGCGCCGGAGGTCTTGATCGCTTCGCAGGCGGCCATGAAGTCATCCCAGGTGAGGATCTCAGCGGGGTTGACGCCGGCCGCTTCCAGGATCTCGGTGTTGTAGGCCATGTGAGCGCCGCCCGAATACCAGGGCACAGCGATCAGGTCCCCGTCGAAGGTATACAGGTCGACGACGGACTCGAGCCACTGGCTGCGCTCAGAATCCGGAATCAGGTCGTTCACAGGCTCAAACCAATCGCCGGCAGCAAACTCAGCCGCGTTGGCATTGGGGATGAAGACGATATCGTAACCACCGCCGCCGCTTGCCAGGGTGGTAACGGTTTTATCGTGGATCTCAGCCCAGCCAACGAAGTCGACCTGAACGAAGTGGCCGGTCTCCTGCTGGAACTTCTCGGCGTAGAGGGCGACATTGCCGCCTTCGTCGGGTCGAATCAATACGTGAATGGTAACGGGTTCGCTGCCTGTCTGAGGCACGTCCCCGGTGACAGCGGGTTCCTCAGGCTGGGGGGCTTCGGTCTCCGGAGCAGGCGCCTGGGGCTGTTCGGTTTCGGGGCTGGCGGTGGGGGAGGCGCAGGCGGCGAGAAGAAGCGCGAGCACGGTTAGGCTGAGCAGCAGTCTGAAAATGGGGGTTTTCATCCTATTTCCTCCTCTGAAACTCTTTTACGGACGGCTTTCAAAATCAAATGCGCTTATATGGACCGGGGGTAGGTGGAAATCGATCTTTCTAACGCCTCCTTTCAGGGGGATGAACCGGGGACGGTACGCAGCAGAACGGCGCGAGCAGCGCCGTACAGGCCGGCATCCGGACCCAGGCGGGATGAAGTGATCACCACAGAGCCGGCCGATGCCGGCTGGGCCCAGCGGGCGACGACATTTTTTACATGCGGAAGCAGCTCGGGCTGGCGGCCGACAGAACCGCCCAGCACCACGATCTCGGGATTGACCAGACTGATCACGTTTGCCACCCCCAGGCCGATGAGCTGCGCAGTCTCGGTGACCAGGCGGCAGGCGAGGGGATCCTCCTGACGGGCAGCGGCGAAAATGTCGCGCGCGCTGAGCGTCTGCGGGTCGATCTGGTGCAGGGAGGAAGATGGATATTGTTCCAGCAGGCGGCGTGCCCGGCGAGCAATTCCCGGTCCGGCAGCCAGGGATTCCCAGTGGCCGATGGAACTGCCGTGGGGATCGCTGGCCTTCGGGTCGCTGGTCAGCGCAAACCAGCCGGCCGCGCCAGCCAGACGGTCTTGCCCGCGGTAGAGGCGGCCGTCGAGTATCAATCCACCGCCTATGCCCGTACCGACGATGATCATGGCGACGGAGCTGTAGCCGCGCCCGGCACCGAGCCACCACTCACCCAGCACAGCCGTGTGTCCGTCGTATTCGACAAAGACCGGAAGCCCCAGGGCCTGTTCGATGGATGTGCGAAGGGGTACATCGCGCCAGCCGTTCAGGTTGGGCGCCCAGATCACAAAGTCAGTGTCCGGTTCGAGGACAGCGGGGATCCCAATGCCGACGCCCAGCGGACGGGCGGCTGCGCCGCTGCGCAGGTGGTCAAGCATGCGCACGATCTGGGCGATGAGCGGCTGGGGGCCGTCCTGGCTGGTGGGTTCTTCGAGGCGTTCGAGAATGCGGCCGTCCTGCGTGAGGCGGGCAGCGGCCACCTTCGTGCCCCCCAGGTCAACAGCCAGCAGGGTGTGAGCATCGTCAGTCATGGGGCTGATCCTGACCGGCAGAATCCGGTGATACGATGACCTTCAGCCCGTTCGGGCTGCGTTTGCCGAGTAAATAATCAGGAAGCTCCTCCAGGCTTACCGGGGGTGCACTCAGGGCGGACAGGTCCAACTGGCAGGAGCACAGCAGGGTATACGCGGCAGTAAATGAGGCTGGGGTCATGCCGGAAGATGCCAGAATGGTGAGTTCGCGGGTGAACAGCTTCTGGGGAGAAATGGTGATGTGTGCGGAAGGGGAGGATACGCCGAAGAGCAGAACTCGGGCACGAGGGCCGGCCCAATCCAGCAGGCGTTCAATCGATACGGGCTGGCCCGTGGTATCGATGAGTGCGGCGATGCTGCCGCCCGCCCAGGCTTGAAGGGCAGAGGCGATGTCGGAGACAGGCCCGGTGCGTGGGACCACCCACCCGGCCTGTGCGCCCATGGCCTGCGCAGCATCGACCCGGTCCGGATTGGGGTCGACGACGGCTACTTGTTTGCCCCAGGCCGCCAGCACCTGGACCATGAGCCGGCCCAGGACGCCGGCGCCGGATACCAGCACCGGATCCGGTGTATCCCTGCCACCCAGCTGTTCGAGGGCCTGGAGCACACAGGCAAGCGGCTCGAGCCAGACCGCGTCCAGCAGCGGCAGTCCATCCAGGGGAACCAGCTGCTCCACACGGACGATGGTGTATCCCGCAAAACCACCGTCGTGGGTGTTGCCCAGACATTCAAAGTTCTGACACAACTGCGGCTGACCCTGACGGCACATGCTGCAGGTCCCGCAGAAGCGCGCCGGCATCACGCCGCAGGTTTTCCCGGTCCAGTCCGGGGACACGCCGGGCCCGGTCGCTTGAACAACCCCAGCCAGTTCATGACCCAGGATGCGCGGCGAAGGCACAGTGAAATGCCCCTGAACAATGTGGCGATCGGTGGTGCACATGCCTGCCAGGAGCACTTTAAGCAGTACTTCACCGTCCCCGGGAACCGGGATCTGAGCCCTGGTAAGGCGAACCTCACCGGGCAGGAAGTAGGTCACAGACTGCATAACAGGTGACAGCCTTTTCAGGGGTTCAATGTGGTAATGCGCTGGCGTCCAATGTAGAGCGCCAGGCCCTTGCCGCGGTAGACGGTGCGGACCGTCTCGATCACTTCAAAGGACTCAGTGAAGGTGATGCCGCGCACCACCAGCACCGGGGCGTTTTTATCGAGCTGAAGGGCCTGCGCCTCTTCGGCCGATGCGCTGGTCGCTTCAATTTCGGCCTCCGTCCAGGCCGGATGGATATAGTACTTTTCGCGCAGAATGGAGTAAAGCGACTGGTCGCGCATGTCTTCCTGCTCCAGTCCAGGCACCAGCCGGGCAGGGATGTAGGAAGACTGCAGGGCAACGGGCTTCCCGTCTGCCATGCGGACACGCACCAGGTGGAGGGCCTGTTCCTCCGGCCCCAGCTTGAGCACTTTCTGGGTCTCCTCATCGACGGTGACCAGCTTCTGGACGAGCACCTGCGAACTGGGATGCATCCCGCGCGAGCGCAGGTCATCGCTGAAGCTGGTGAAGCCGATCAGGCCGCGCATGCGGGCTTCTGCCACGAAAGTCCCCCGGCCCTGTTCGCGGTAGACCAGCCCTTTTTCGACCAGAGCATCGATGGCCTGGCGGGCAGTAATACGGCTGACTTTCAGTCCTTCGGCCAGTTCGCGCTCGGGAGGTAAGCGGTCGCCGGCTTTTAGCTGGCCGGAGGTAATCTGCTCCACCAGCCGGTGATAAAGCTGGCTGTAGAGCGGTACTGAACTGTGTTTATCCAGTGGACGGAGCGGCACGCTGGATTCTCCCCTTGAAAATTGGTTATATCATTATAAACAATTATACAGAAGTTTTCCGGCGAGTCAATAAGCAGCGGTTCCAGGGATAGAAACGGACAAATAAAGTCCTTATTGACTTTTTTATATCTTTTTCTATAATCTAATTAAGATCGAAACAGGAATATATACATAAAAAGGGTTTTTCCTGTTTTAAAAGTACTGCCGGCCTGATGCGGGGATACAAACAGAGATGAACGGCCTACCTTCAAACCGGGTGCTCGAACTTGTTGGATCTGACGACAACCTGAGCCAGTTAGAAGCAGTCACGAAGGCATTGGGATCGGATACGCGCCTGCAGATCCTGCGGTTCTTAGGCACGCATACCTGCAGCCTGCTGGAAATCGCCGAGGCCCTGGGACTGCCCCAATCCACTGCCACGCTGCACATCAAAATACTGGAGAATGCCGGGCTGATCAAAACAGACCTGGAGCCTGCCAAACGCGGCGTGCAGAAGGTGTGTGCACGCGTATACGACCGCATTGTGGTGCAGCTTCCAGCGGATGTACAAGAGCAGGAAGTTGTGCAGCAGGTTTCGATGCCGCTGGGAGCGTATGTCGAGGCGAACGTCATGCCCACCTGTGGACTGCTGAGTGAGGAGGGGATCATCGGTCATCTGGATGATCCGGCCTCCTTTTTTGAGCCTGACCGGATGCGGGCGCAGCTGCTGTGGTTTCGCAGCGGATTTGTGGAATACCGCTTCCCACGGCGGCAGCCGTTGAGCGGCCATCTGGCGGGGCTGGAACTGAGCTTCGAAGTCTGTTCGGAAGCGCCGCTGCATCACGAAAGCTGGCCTTCGGATATTACGGTCTGGATCAACGGGATGGAAATTGGAACGTGGACCAGCCCGGCGGATTTCGGTGGGGAACGCGGCTTCCTCACACCCGCGTGGTGGGACACCAACAACACCCAGTACGGGTTGCTGAAAATCTGGAAAATCAACGCGAACGGCACTTATGTGGATGGGATCAGGGTATCACCGGTCACTCTACACGACCTGAAACTGGAGCAATCACCTGCTATTGCAGTGCGCATTGGGGTAAAAGAGGACGCGCGGCATCCAGGGGGCGTTAACCTGTTCGGCAGCCGGTTCGGCAACTACCCGCAGGACATCATCCTCAAGCTAATCTATTCTTGAACCAGACTTCTATATATAAGGAGGGGTGAAGCAAAAGGAAGACGTTCGGGCGAGGATCTGTACGAGTCGTTTTTTATCCGCAAACTGATTAGAGGAGATGAGAGTGATGAATAAGATCGTTCGCAATCTGATCCCTTTGCTGCTCATTCTGAGTTTGCTGCTGGCAGCCTGCGGCGGAGGCGCCCTATCACCCACCCCGGGTTCGGAGCAGGAGGCTCCGTCCGGTGAAACGGAAGGAAGCGGTGAAGTTGCCGGGGGCGACACTACCTGCGGCCCTGTCGAACTGCAGTACTGGAACCCCTTCACCGGACCCGACGGGCCATACATGGGCGAGATGGTCAACCAGTTCAACGCCGAGCACCCGGATATCCAGGTTACGATGACCAGCCAGGGTGAATACTACACCCAGCTGCAGACTGCGGCCGCAGCCGGAACGCTGCCGGATATCGCTATTGTGCACGCCGATCAGGTGGCCACGCAGGCGTTCCGCAATGTGCTGTCGCCGATCGACGATATGGTCGCCGAGATGGGTCTCGACGGATCGGACTTCCCCGAGGCAGTATGGAATGCGGGGGAAGTTGCCGGGCGGCGCTATTCTATCCCGCTGGATATCCACCCGATGACAATGTTCTACAACGCCGATATGCTGCGCGAAGCCGGATTTGAAAACCCGCCCACAACCGGCGAAGAGTTCGTTGAAATGGCAGCGGCGATGACCACCAACGGCACGAAGGGCTTTGACATCACCGGCGGTTTCCCGGTGCGCCAGATTTTCGAGATGCTGCTTGCCCAGTTCGGCGGCCAGCCGTTCAATGAAGACGGTACGGAGGCCACCTGGAACAGCGAGGCCGGCGTGCAGGCGCTGCAGTGGATGAAAGACGCCCAGACGAACTGGTCGGACCCGAACCTGGAGGTGGACGCCGAGCTGGCAGCTTTCAAGGCGGGTACGGTGGGCCTGATCTGGAACGGCATCTGGCAGACCACCAATGTGACCGGCGATGCGGTTGAATTCGACGGGCGCGCCACAGCCGTCCCGCAGATCGGACCGCAGCCGGCGGTATGGGCCGGGTCGCACCAGTTCACCCTGCCTATCCAGGCCAATCCGGACCCCTGTAAACGGGAGGCAGCCGGTGTATTCATTCAGTACATCCTGGATAACTCTGTGACCTGGGCGCAGGCCGGCCAGATCCCGGCGAGCAGCTCGGTGCGCAGCAGCGAAGAGTTCCAGGCAGTGATGCCGCAGGCCGCGATCGCACCATCGGTTGAGAATGCCGTCTTCCCGCCCTCGGTCCCGGGCATCACCGATGCTTACGCACCTCTGGACGACGCCGTGGGCTCGATCATGAACGGCACCGCGACAGACATTCAGGCTGCGCTGGATGACGCTGCCGCACGCGCGAAAGAGATCCTAGATCAAAACGCTGCCACCTACGGGGATGCCCCAGGCGGTGGACAATAATTCTATGAACCTGGAGAGCGGGGTGACCTCACCCCGCTCTCCAGGCTGCATCCTTTCTGAATACTCCTCCATCGAAGCTGTTGAAGGAAGGAACCTGCTCGATTTAACGGGAAAGGTGAGTGGTTATGACTACTGCAGCTCAGCCAATCTCTACTGAGAAGGCCGGACCACGCTGGAGGAAATTCGACTTTACTCCTTACCTGTTTATCCTGCCCCATCTGTTTTTTTTCGCCATTTTTGTCGCTTACCCCTTTTTCAACGGCCTGTATATCAGCTTTCACAACTTCGACTATCTGCGCCCGGAGGCGACCCAGTTTGTGGGCCTGAAGAACTACATTGATCTGTTCACACCTGGCACGGTAAAGTTCAACGAATTCTGGAATTCACTCGGCAACACGGTAGAGTTCGTTCTGATGAGTGTGCCGTTCCTGGTGCTCATCCCGCTGGGGCTGGCCGTACTGTTGAATTCAAAAACGCCCGGGCGCAACTTCTTCAGGGCGGTTTATTTTGCTCCATGGGTGCTTTCGGTGGCGGTCGTTTCGCTGATCTGGTGGTGGATCCTGCAGAGTCAGGGTGGGCTGATGAACTACTATCTGGCGCGATTGGGCATCACGGGACCGCGCTGGCTCTCGACCATGCCGTGGGCGATGATTTCGATCGTGATCGCCACAGTATGGTGGACGATGGGGTTCAATATGATCATCCTGCTGGCAGCACTGCAGGATATTCCGGAGCACCTGTACGAGGCGGCAGCGATTGACGGGGCGAACGGCTGGCAGCAGTTCCGGTACGTCACCCTGCCGATGCTGCAGCCGGTGCTGCTGTTTATCATCACGACGACGATCATTGCTTCGTTTAACCTGTTCGGGCAGCCGCTGATGATGACTCGCGGTGATCCGCGTTTGCCGAGCGGCGGCGGGGCCACTGAACCGGTGATGCTGCGGATCTTCCGTGAAGGCTTTGAGCGCCCCTTCCAGGGCAGTGCCTCGGCCATGTCGTTTATCGTGGCGATGATTATGATTGCTGTTTCTTATTTGAACTTCAAGATTTTCCGCCGTCGAGATGATCTGGAGGCGTAAAGATGACCGATACTTTCGCTGGTGAACGCTTACCACAGGCGGTTCCGGTGCGGCAGGGTTATCACCGCAGCCAGCTCGCCGGCCGCATCCTGCGGTTCGTACTCATGACCCTGGTTGCTCTGGTGGTGCTGATTCCGCTCGTCTGGATGCTTTCCACGTCGTTAAAGCCCAAGTCGCAGTTGTTCAGCCAGACGATCGACTGGATCCCCAGAACGATCACTCTTGAGAATTACAGCAAGATCCTGAGCAATCCATCGACCCCGATCGACCGCTGGTTTATCAACAGCCTGATTATCGCCATCATTCACACGGTGGTGACGATTGCGCTGGCCTCGATGGCAGCGTATGCCTATGCGCGGTTGAAATTCCCCGGCCGGAAAGTGTTGTTTGGCCTGCTGCTGGCAACCCTATTCCTCCCGGGGATCATGTTCCTGGTGCCGAACTTCGTCACCGTACACCGTCTGGGCCTGCTGGACAACTTCCTGGGGGTGCTGCTGCCCAGCTTCGCGGTGGTGTTCCCGGTGTTCTTCATGCGCCAGTTCTTTGAGAGCATCCCGCACGAGCTGGAGGAGGCGGCGAAGATCGACGGAGCCAGCACCTTCCAGGTGTTCTATATGATCGTGCTGCCGCTGGCCAAGCCGGCGCTGGCTACCCTGGCGGTGATCGAGTTCCTGGCCTCCTGGAACGATTTCCTGTGGCCGCTGCTGGTGCTGAAGGACCGCCAGCTGCAGACACTGCCGCCGGGACTGCGGACGCTGCAGGGAGCTTACACGTCGGAATACGGGCTGATGATGGCCGGGGCGGTGATCGTAGCCGTGCCGGTGCTGGTTCTGTATGTGTTCCTGCAGCGCTTCATCGTTCAGAGCGTTGCCACCACCGGGCTGAAGGGTTAGCGATGAAACGCAGCGCCCTGCTGTCTCTGCTGGTCATCATCTTTAGCCTTTCGGGCTGCGCACGTGCCGCAGAAACGCCCACTGCACCCGGCACGGCTGCTGCGACCAGCGCTCCAGCCGGGACCTCCGGAACGCAGGGAGCGAACGCAAGCGGAGAGGACACCTTTACGAACCCCGTGCTGCGTTATAACTTCCCAGATCCCTTCTTACTGAAAGAAGGGGATACCTGGTATGCATACGCGACCAACGGGGCCAGCCGCAATGTGCAGATGGCGACATCCACGGATCTGGTGACCTGGAAGGTCCAGAGCGATGCGATGCCGGCGCTGGCGTCGTGGGTGCAGTTCAGTTCGGCGGATGTGTGGGCCCCAGAGGTGATGAAGATCGGTGAGCGCTACAACCTGTATTACACGGCGCGCGACAAAGCCTCCGGAAAGCAGTGTGTGGGCGTGGCAGTGAGCGACCGGCCGGAGGGTAAGTTCCGCGATGAGCGCGACAGCCCGCTGGTCTGCCAGAGCGATGAGGGCGGGACGATCGATGCCAGCCCGTTCCGCGATGGGGACAGGCTCTATCTGTATTTCAAGAACGACGGCAACTGCTGTGGTTATCCGACTTATATCTACGTACAGGAAATGGCCCCGGACGGGTTGAGCCTGGTGGGAGAGCCGGTGCGTCTGCTGCGCAACGATAAACCCTGGGAAGGACATGTGATCGAAGCGCCCACCATGGTGAAGAAGGAGGAACAGTATTATCTGTTTTTCAGCGCAAACAACTTTGGCGGGTATGAGTACGCAGTCGGGTACGCCACCTGTGAGACGGCAACCGGCCCGTGTGAGGACGCGCCCGAGAACCCGATCCTCTCCAGCCGCATGGACGAGCAGCCCCTGGTCGTTGGCCCGGGGCACCAGACCATCATCGAGGTGGATGGCCAGGACTGGCTGGTCTACCATGCCTGGGAGGTGCTCTCCTCCGGAACACGGGGGAACAACCGCTTCATGTGGATGGACCGGCTGGAGTGGGTAGACGGCAAGCCGGAAGTGCTGGGGCCAACGACCGATCCGCAGCCGAGACCGCTCGGTGATTCATGAGCGGCCTGCGTAAGGCCGCGTCCGGTAAAGCAAAACAAAAGGGGGATAAGGATCAAGGAGATGTCACGGCATCTCAGAAGCCGCCCGCGAGGTCGTGCAGGGGCGGATGCAGCGATGTGTTTTCACCAGCAGAGATGAACCTGCCAGCGTGTCTAAATATGCCAAACCGAATATAATATCCGGGTCCCACGCAGATCAAAACCTGAAAAAGTTTTTGCGATTTCGACGCGCTGGATGATCCTTTTGAATGGGCAGGTACAACCATTGGAAGCAATAAAAACCATACGAACACGTATTTCTCTGGACGGTACATGGCTGCTGCATCTGGATCGAGATGAAAGCCTGCAACCTGATGACCTTGAACAGGTCCCCGCGGTCACCGTAGAAACACCGGCCCCCTGGCAGTCTCAAAGCGATGAACTGCGCAGCTATACCGGCACGGTATGGTACCGGCGCGAGTTTGAAGCCCCAGCGGGATGGGAAGATGGCCGGGTGATTCTGGGATTTGGAGCGGTGGACTACTTTGCCGAGGTATGGGTCAACGACCGGCGAGTTGGCGAGCATGAAGGGGGATACCTGCCATTTGAACTGGACATCACCGATGCCGTTCTGCCGGGGAGAAACCGGCTGGCTGTGCGCGTCAGCGATCCTGATACGATCTTCCCTGAAATCCCGCACGGTAAACAGTCATGGTACGGACCGCTCTCAGGGATCTGGCAGCCGGTGTGGCTGGAGGTACGCCCAAAAGTACACCTGAAGCGGGTGAAGATTACGCCCCACGCTGAAACGGGAGAAGTGCTGATCGAGGTGAGCCTGCATGGAGAGCTGTCCGCGGAGCAGCAGCTGAGCTACCGGGTTTTCTCACCGCAGGGCGAGCTGTCAGCATCCCTGCGCAGCCAGGACACGCAGGTCGTCCTGGATGTGCCCGACGTACAGCGCTGGGATGTGGATGCGCCCAACCTGTATAAACTTGAGGTCAGCATCGAGGGCGGAGAGGCAGACGGGCTGAGCGACACCTTCGGTTTTCGCACCGTCGGCACAAAGGACGGCCAGATCCTGTTAAACGGGAGACCGCTCTTTTTGCGCGGGGCACTGGATCAGGATTATTATCCGGACCTGATCTGCACACCGCCTTCGGAAGAATATCTTGAAGAGCAGTTCCGCAAGGCCCGTGCCATGGGGTTGAACTGCCTGCGCATCCATATCAAGGTGGCCGATCCGCGCTATTACGCTGCGGCAGACCGGGTGGGGATACTGATCTGGACGGAACTGCCGAACTGGCAGGTGCTGACAGAAGATGCGAAGCGGCGGGCGCGTGAAACCCTGGACGGCATGGTGGAGCGAGACTGGAACCACCCGTCGATCGTAATCTGGACGATTGTCAACGAAAGCTGGGGCGTGGACCTAACGAATCCCGATCACCGCGCCTGGTTGGGTGAGATGTACGATCACCTTAAGGCGCTGGACCCTTACCGGCTTGTGGTTGGTAATTCGGCCTGCTGGGGCAACTTTCAGGTGGTCACGGATATCGCTGATTTTCATAATTATTATGCCATGCCGGACCATTACCAGAAGTGGAAAAGCTGGGTGGAGAGTTTTGCCGGCCGGCCGGCGTGGACCTATGCGCGCCCCTATCCGGGAAACCGGAAGTGGCGGGAGTTTCTGAAGAACCCGTGGAGGCAAATGGATATCGAACATGCCCGCGAGGTGCGCGCACGAGGCGACGAACCGCTGGTCGTTTCAGAGTTCGGCAACTGGGGCCTGCCGGATGTTGATAAGCTGTACGCTCACTACGGAGGAGAGCCCTGGTGGTTCGAGACCGGGCATGAATGGGGCGAGGGTGTGGTTTACCCGCACAATATCGAAGGCCGTTTTGAGACTTTTCACCTGGACAGGGTCTTCCCTACTTTAAAGGATCTGGCGCAGGCCAGCCAGCGGATGCAGTTCCAGGCGATGAAGTATGAGATCGAGGAGATGCGCCGGCATCCCAGCCTTGCCGGTTACGTGATTACCGAGTTCACGGATGTGCACTGGGAGTGCAACGGGCTGCTGGATATGCTGCGCAATCCAAAGCTCTATTTCGAGGATTTCGCGGTCATCAACAGCGACGATCTGATCGTTCCGCAATGGAACCGGCTGTCCTACCGGGAAAGTGAACCGGTCCGGGTGCCGCTTCTGCTCTCTCATTATTCCGAAAGGGATTTGAACGACTGCCGGCTGGAATGGCGGCTTGAGATCCCCGGCGGACCGCAGGGCGAGTTGAAGGGACTGAAGCCGCAGCGCGCCGGGGTGAGCCGGTTGGGGACGATACGCTTCGAGGCTCCGCTGGTAAGCCAACCCACACGCGCCCGGCTGGACCTGCGTCTGGTCGACCGGAACGGGCAGACGGCCGGGGAAAACTTCCTGGAGCTGTTCTTCTTCCCCGCGGGCCGGCCGCAGGCCGCGGACAAGCGCATCTACGCCCCTGCCCTGGAGAAAGAACTGGATGCACTGGGTTACTGCGTGGTGGATCAACCGGGTGAGGCAGACCTGGCCGCGGCGGCGGTGATGACGGACGAACTGCGCGAGTACCTGCTGCAGGGCGGAAAAGTGCTGTTTCTGGCCGAGAGCGATAACAGTTTGCAGACCTATCTGGGGACGGTTGATGTCGTACCACGACGCAGCAGGAGCTGGCAGGGAGACTGGGCCAGCAGCCTGAGCTGGGTACGGCGTGATACGGTGTTCAGGAGGCTGCCTGTGGATCGAGTGGTTGATTTCGCTTTTGCCGGCCTGACACCGGAGCACGTCATCACCGGCCTGAGCAGTCACGAGTTTGCCAATCAGGTTCATGCCGGCCTGACGGTGGGCTGGCTGCACCGCACGGTGGCACTGGTGGCCGAGCGCCGGCACGGAAAAGGGCAAATCCTCATATCCACGTTCCGGCTGAGGCGCAGCCTGACCCGCAATCCCATGGCAGCGCTGATGCTGGATGAGATGATCTATTATCTGAGCGCAAAGTAGGGAGGCAGGGAGAGCGCGCGATGCCGTGCTCGCCAATGGAATGGAAGATGGGTTGAACGAATCCTATGAGCGCCTGGAGAAGGTGCTGGCAGGACAACAGTCTTCTCCAATATGAAAAGGACAGGTATCTTAACCCGGGATGGACAGTCGGGTTTTTCTGACTGTCCATCCCGGGCATAGTTTTGGGGAATATTTGAAAATCAGACAGGGAGGAAACGAAATGGGTACAGTAACTTCTAGGGATGGTACGAAAATCGCATACGACCGGCTGGGGAGCGGGCCAGCGGTTATTCTGGTGGACGGGGCTCTTGTATACCGGGCGAACTGGGGACTGGTCCCGCTGGCGGAGAAGCTTGCCGATCAGTTCACCGTTTTTACGTATGACCGGCGCGGACGAGGCGAGAGCGGGGACACGCTGCCGTACGCTCTGGAGAAAGAAATCGAGGACATTGATGCCCTGATCGAAGCGGCGGGAGGCAGGGCGTTTGTTTACGGGATATCCTCCGGGGCAGCACTGGCCCTGGAGATGCAGCTGCAGCTGGGTGAGCGCATCCAGAAGCTGGCCCTGTACGAACCGCCCTACAACGCGGACCCGATCGCCCGCGAGCAGTGGAAGGAATACAGCCGAAAATTGAATGAGGTCCTGCAGGAAGGCCGCAAAGGCGACGCCGTGGCGATTTTCATGCAGTTAACCGGAGCCAGGCCAGAGGATGTGGAGGGGATGCGCCAGGCGCCGATCTGGCCGTTTTTCGAGGCGGTGGGGCATACGCTGGCCTATGATGCCGCAGCAATGGGCGAGGAAGCCGATGTGCCCGTGGAGCGCGCCAGGAATGTGAATGTACCCGTGCTGGTGATTGCGGGAGGAGCGAGTTATCCGTTTATGCAGGGGACGGCGAAGAAGCTGGCAGAAGCCATGCCGCAGGGCCAGCTGCGCATCCTTGAGGGGCAGACGCACGAAGTCTCGGAGGATGTCCTGGCGCCGGTGTTGGAGGACTTTTTCGGTTGATTCTGGCTGCTCACAGGCGCTTTGAGCGAAAGACCGAAGTAATGTATGCGATACCTCCAGCAGCGGGCTCAAGGATCAAGATTGAAATGCGGGGGTAATATTATGTTGGTAGAATTATTGACACCGGGCGGCGTTGTCTTGCTCACCGGGAAGGTACCCGGGCGAAAAGACTGATTATAAGGAGGAAAACATGAACACCAGTGGATGGACCTGGGCCGATCTCCGAGGTGAGAACCTGAACCTGCTGCAGGAGGCCGAAAACACTCTGGGAGAAGGGGTTGACGTCCTGCTGGCTTACCAGACCAGCGGTCTCCCGGAGTTCGAATCGCTCAGCTTTGCGCTGGGGAACCTGAAGGTAGCCCCGATCAATGAGAGCCAGATCGAATGTCTGCAGGGGCTGGAAGATAAGCTGCAGGCGGTCGTGATCGCCTACCAGAAGGCATAAGCAGGGGATTTACAGGGCGCCATCACCGCGCAGCACCACACCGATGGTACGCAGCAGAATATGCAGGTCCAGGCGCAGAGACCAGTTCTGCAGGTAAGCAGCGTCCCAATCAACACGCTCAGAAAAAGAGGTCCGGCTGCGGCCGTTCACCTGCCACAGCCCGGTCATCCCCGGCTTTACCTGGCAGTAGACTGAAAAAGGAGCCCCGTAGAGTTCTCGCTGACGGGGTAGGATCGGGCGCGGCCCGACCAGGCTCATTTCTCCGCGCAGCACATTCCAGAGCTGGGGGATTTCATCCAGGCTGAAGCGGCGCAGGATGCGGCCGCAGCGGGTGAGGCGCGGGTCCTGGCGCAGCTTCTGGTACTGCTCCCAGCTCAGCCGGGCCTGCGGACTGCCCTGCAGAACTTCTTCCAGCTCCTGTTCGGCGGTCGGGACCATGGTGCGAAACTTCAGGAGGGGAAAAATGCGCCCATCCTGGCCCAGGCGCGGCTGGCGAAAGATCACCGGGCCGGGCGAATCCAGTTTTATCCACAGAGCGATCAAAAGCCATAAGGGGGAAAGCAGCACGAGCAGCCAGAAAGCGAGCAGCCAGTCCAGGATGGATTTTGCTGCCCTGGCCGCGCGGGATGAAGCGCCGATCGATAGTTCAAGTGTGGTCATGGGTCCTGGGGCGTGTACAGCAGGTCCGATACCGCGACCGGGGACTGCTGTTCAATGAGATTGAGCACTTCCTGCTGGAAGCGCTCTTTGCGGAAACGTTCCGCATTCCAGCGCAGGTCGTCCACAGAGAACAGCAGGCGGTTGTTTTCAAAGATTTCGACAGCCTCCAGAATGCTTTCGACGGTCTGATCCGGGAAGAGCAGGCCGGTTTTACCTGGGATGACCGTCTCGGCAGCCCCGCCGCGGCCGAAAGCGATCACCGGGCAGCCGGCGGCCTGCGCCTCGACCAGTGCGATGCCAAACTCCTCCTCAGCCGCATGCACCAGCGCTTTTGCCCGTGCTAACAAAGAGCGGACCTTCTCCTCCGGCTGCCAGCCGAGGATCTGCACGTTCGAAGATGCCAACCAGGACAGACGTGACTGTTCCTCCCCTGCGCCGACCACGATCAGGGGGCGGCCGCTGCGCGAGAAGGCCTCAACGATCAGGTCTACTCGCTTGTGGGGGACCAGGCGCGAGAGGACCATGTAGTAATCCTGCCTGGGCGAGAGGGGAGTGAAGTGATCGACCTCCACGGGCGGGTAGATCACCCGCGCCGGACGGCGGTAAGCGCGCCAGACCAGCTGCGCCACCCAGTTAGATACGGCGACATAACCATCCACCCGGGATGCGGCTGCCTGATCCCAGAGGCGCAGGTAGTGGAGGAGAATTCTTAGCGGCCAGGAACGCAGACCAGCGCCTGGTCCGCCCTGACGGAAGGCGGCATGATACTGGTGCCAGGCGTAGCGCAAGGGCGTGTAGCAAAAGCAAATGTGCCGCTGCCCGGGTCGGGCCAGCACGCCGTGGGCGACGGCGTAACTGAAGGAGAGGATCAGGTCGTAATCGGAGAGATCGAACTGCTCGATGGCGAATGGGAAGAGGGGCAGATACGCACGGTGCGATTGCCGTGCGCCGGGCAGACGATCGATGAAGGAGGTGTGGACCTGGCGCGCGGCGATACGCATGCCGTGGAAAGCAGGGGCGTTGTAGACCAGCGTATAGAGCGAGGCGTGGGGCAGGATCTCGAGCACGGCTTCCAGCATACGTTCCGCCCCGCCGCGGAAGGGAAGTGCATCCTGCACCAAGGCGATCTTGAGACCTGCGCTCATGCAGCACCAGCCTGCTGGAGGGCCTGCCTGACCAGCCTGGCGGAGCGGTCCCAGGTGTAGAGGCGGGATCGCTCGTAACCTTTGCGAGCCAGGTCGCGGCGCAGTTCGTCGTCCTGGACCAGGCAGCGCAGGGCAGCAGCCAGGTCCGGGACGGAGAGGGGGTCGATGAGCAGGCCGGCCTCGCCCACTACTTCGGGGAGGGCGGCCGCACGTCCGGCGATCACGGGAGTCCCGCAGGCCATGGCCTCCAGAATGGGCAGCCCAAAGCCCTCGTAAAGGGAAGGCATGACAAAACCCAGCGCTGCCGAGTAAAGGGCTGGCAGATCGGCATCGCTGACATACCCGACCTGCAGGACTCCATCCGCCGGCGCCTCCAGGTGGGAAAGCCGGCGAAATGCATCACCCGGTCCCCCGGCGATCACCAGGTGCACAGGCCTGACTTCCCGGAAGACTTGCGCCCAGGCGTGCACAAGCGTTGGCAGGTTCTTGCGCGGCTCGAGCGTGCCGACAAAGAGCATGTAAGCCGGGGGCAGGCTGTATTTGCGGCGCAGGCGGGCGCGCTCCACATCGGGACGGGGATAGAACTTTTCCGCATCGACACCGCAGGGAACGACATGAATTTTATCCGCGGAAATCCGAAAGGCCCGGGAAATGCGTATTTTTGAGTACAGGGAGTCAGTAATGATGAGTTTCACCCTGTGGGCCAAACGGGGGAGGAGCCAGCGGTACCAGATGGCGAAGCGGGGATTGAACCATTCCGGATGGTCGACCACGCTAAGGTCGTGAATGGTGAGCACCTGTCTAGAGACTGCCAGCGGGCCGGAATTGGCCGGGGACCAGAGGATTTCATGTTTGCTGATCTGCTGAGGGAGAAAAACCTGTTCCCAGATATGACCGCGAAACCCCTGCGGGGCGTGGATGCCGGCAGTCCTGAGGGGGATGCCCAGGCGAGCGCTCACTTCGCGAGTGTAGCGTTCCACGCCGGTGATCCGGCGTCCCAGCGCACGGCCATTAATCAACACTTGAGCATCCATCGGGGTAAAAATTATTGTTCGATCTGATCACATCTTCGTCAGACAGGCGGTACGTGGTCGCGATGGGCGGCCTGTATTTGTTTATACGCTGAATTCAGTCCGGCGGATTTTTACAGGGTTGGTATTCCTTTACACCGGGGGAAAAGCCTGAACACGACCTGCAGTCGAAAGCGTGTGACCAGGCCGGAGGAGTGGAAGAGTGAAGATGATCAAGCCGGTTTCCAGAGTGCGAGTGGAGCTGGATGCTGCCCGATGGTGCGAAGCCCTATCCCAGGTCTGTTTTGCCCTGACACTGATCGCACTCCCGCTGCGTTTCCGGCTCGTCTTAATGCACAGAGAATTCCCACCCATCTACGCGGACTATACCGACGTGCTGCTGTTCAGCAGCGACTGGTTCTTCCTGGGAACGCTGCTGTTCTGGGGATTGAGCCTGGCCCTGCGGCCGCGCCGCATCGAGTTGGGGCCGTGGTTTCTAACCTATCCGCTGATGGGCGTAACGGTAACCGGGCTGCTCAGTGTCATAAAATCCATCGATCCCCTGCTGTCGACGTATCACGCCGGACGGCTGGTGCTGCTGCTGGGGTTTTACCTGTTTGTGATCAATCAAATACGGTCGTTGAGCCAGCTCGCTCTGCCGCTGCTGGTGCAGGTTTTCATCCAGGCCCTGGTCGGGATCGGGCAGGTGCTGCAGCAGGGAGATCTGGGGCTGCAGACGCTGGGAGAATACGAACTCGACCCGGACTGGAACGGTGTAAGCGTCGTCTTCAGCAGCGGCGTTCGTCTGCTGAGGGCCTACGGTCTCACCGATCACCCCAATCTGCTGGGCGGTATTCTGGCCTTTGGATTGATACTGCTCGCGGCCTGGTATATGAGCACGCGCAGCAGGTGGGACAGCATTTACGCGGCTTTCTTCACCGCCGGAGCCCTGGGACTGCTGGTGACGTTCTCACGTTCAGCCTGGCTGGCCTTTGCTGCCGGATCCGCGCTGGCGGCCTGGCTGGTATGGCGAAAACGGGATCATGGATTACTGCTGCGATTACTGAGCCTGTGGGCTGCCAGTCTTATCGTGCTGCTGCCCTTTGTCGTGGCATATGCGCCGGTTCTGGGGGTGCGGTTGAACCGGGGAAGCTCGTTTGCAGAGAATCCACAGGAAATGCAGTCCCTGGGATCACGTCCGCTGTTGAACAATGCAGCCAACGAGATATTTGCCGAAAACGCGGTCTCGGGAACCGGGCTGGGTACGTTTCCGCTGGCGCTGCGTGGGCGTTACCCTGTATTTCCGGTGGACTATCAGCCAGCCCACTTTGTCCTGCTGGACGTGGCCGCAGAGACCGGGATCTTCGGCGCGCTGTTTTACGCCCTGTTGAGCGCGGCACCCTGGCTGGCCCTGTGGTTGAACCGGCGCAGGCTGCATTTCGGCCCGGCGCTGGTTGGCGCCTCGGGGCTGCTGCTGGCGGTGACCCTGGTGGGTTTCTTCGATTACTACACCTGGCTGCTGGTTCCCGGGCGGCTGTGGCAATGGCTGGCCTGGGGGCTGTGGGGGATGGCATACCTGTCAGCGCTGCGGGGGCAGAGCCATGCTTGACCTGCTGTTTATCCCTACAGCTATCCTTTACCTGATTGTGGTCGGGTCTCTGTTTATCTACGGGGTGAACTTCTTCTATCTGACCTACCTGACCTGGCGCAGAGGGGAGCAGCGCAGCGAGGAGATCACTATTGAGGAATGGCCCGTGGTGACGGTGCAGCTACCCATTTACAACGAACTGTACGTCGCCAGCCGGCTGATTTTGGCTGCGGCGAAACTGGATTACCCCCGTGACCTGCTGGAGATTCAGGTGCTGGATGATTCGGACGACGAGACCGCCCTGCTGGTGGCAAAGCAGGTAGCAGAACTGTGCGAGCAGGGGATCAATATTCTCCATCTGCACCGCCGGGAGCGCAGCGGGTACAAGGCCGGAGCCCTGATGGAAGGGCTGCACCAGGCCCGGGGCGAATTCCTGGCGATCTTCGACGCCGATTTCATCCCCCCCGCCGATTTTCTCAAACGTACGATTCCGCACTTTTATAAGGATCCGGGCGTCGGTTTTGTGCAGGCGCGCTGGGGGCATGTCAACCGGGATTACTCCGTGCTGACCTATCTGCAGTCTCTTTCGATCGATGCACATTTCATGGTGGAGCAGTTCGCCCGCAGCCAGAACGGCTACTGGTTCAACTTTAATGGAACGGCCGGAATCTGGCGGCGGCAGGCGATGATCGATGCAGGAGGATGGAAAGCAGAGACTCTCACTGAAGATCTGGACCTCTCCTACCGGGCTTTTTTCAAGGGCTGGCGGGCGGTGTATCTGCGCGACCTGGAGGTTCCTGCAGAACTTCCGGTCAGCTTCAGCGCATACCGGCGGCAGCAGCAGCGCTGGGCGCGCGGCAGCCTGGAATGCGCCCGAAAATTCCTGCCCCAGATCTGGGAATCGGCGGCGCCTTTTTCTCTGAAAATGGAAGCCACGCTGCATCTGACGGGCTATGTGGTGCACCTGCTTCTATTCGCCCTGGTCTTCCTCTACCCGCTGATCCTGGTGCTCTCGCAGCGCTATTCCAATTTGCTCACGCTGTTTGGGATCGCCTTTCTATTCAACGCCACGGCGCTGGCGCCGACCGCGTTTTTTGCCGTTGCCCAGCAGCAGCTCGGGCACACCTGGTGGAAAAAAGTGCCGGCGATCCTATGTATCTCGTGCCTGGGGGCCGGGATGATGGTGAACACAGTGTGGGCCGCTCTGCAGGTCTACACCAGCCGGCCGGGGGTTTTCGAACGCACACCCAAATTCGGCATTCGAAGGCGCGGGGAAGATTGGACCCGGAGCCGATACCAGCTCCGGCTGGATGCGATCGTGTATTTTGAGCTGCTGCTTGCCCTGGTAAACATGGGGACCGTTTACATGGCGGTGCGGGCGCAGAACTGGCTCATCGCCTATTACTCGCTGAGCTTCTGCCTGGGTCTGCTGTTCACCTCGGGGATGAGCATTGTCCAGGCGCTGGCAGTGCAGCGGCGAAAAAGGATGGCAACCCATGGATAAAGACAGGTTGGACCTGGCCGTAGTACTGACCACCGTCTACGCCGATGTGTTCGACTATCCCCTGCGGCCGGAAGAACTGCAGCGCTACCTGATCGGCCAGCGGGCCAGCCTGGATGAAGTTTGTGAGGCGCTGACCTGCGGGCGTCTGGCGCGAGAGCACTTAAACCAGGCCGGCGGGTACATCACGCTGCGCGGGCGAGAGGAATTGAGCGCAGTGAGGAAGGCTCGCCAGAGAACGGCGGCGAGGTTGTGGCCGGCAGCCGTACACTACGGAAAAATCCTGGGGCGGCTGCCCTTCGTGCGCATGACTGCGGTGACGGGGGCGCTGGCGGTGAGCAACGTCGACGGCCGGCTGGATCTGGACTTCCTGGTGGTGACCGAGCCCGGGCGTCTGTGGGTGTGCCGTGCGTTCGGCATCCTGCTGGTGCGGCATGCCCAGCAGCGCAATGTGCTGCTGTGCCCGAATTACTACCTGGCGGAGAACCGTCTGCAGATTAACGACCGCAGCCTGTACACGGCGCACGAGCTGGCGCAGATGGTGCCGGTGGCCGGTATGGATGTTTACGAGCGGATGAGGGCGGTGAACGACTGGACCCGCGCGCTGCTGCCGAACGCATTGGGCGCGCCGGAAGTCGGAGTAATACAGGCCTCGAACGGGCGGCACAGTACTTCCGGTCGTGGTCTGCTGCGCTCTGCGGTTGAGACGGGGCTGCGCGCTCCGGCCGTGGACCGTCTCGAGCGCTGGGAGATGGAGCGCAAAATCAGGAAATTCAACAACCAGCCAGGGGATCGTGCCGAAGTGAACTTTGGAGCAGACTGGTGCAAGGGACACTTTGACGGGCACGGGCGGCGTGCGCTGGCAGCTTTCGAAGCGCGTGTGGAACGCCTGGGCCTCGCTCAGGAGGCAGAACACCTGCTGCAGGGAGCGCTGGAGGGCATGCCATGAGCGAGATCCTGTTTGGCCAGTCGTACTTCCTGCGCTTCGACCCCAAGCTGTGGCAGGCAATGCAGCCATACCCCCCTCTGGGTACCCTGTATGCAGCCAGCTACATGCGCCAGAGGGGCTGCGAGGCAGCGCTGTTCGACGCCATGCTGGCCGAATCGACGGATGACTGGCGGCGGGCGCTCGAAGCTCACCGGCCGCTCTATGCTGTGCTGTTTGAAGATAACTTCAATTACCTTTCGAAGATGTGCCTGCTGCGCATGCGCCAGGCGGCTTATGAAATGATCGCACTGGCGCGGGAACGCGGCTGCACGGTCATTGTCTGCGGGGCAGATGCCACGGATCACCCTGCAGAGTACCTGGCGGCCGGGGCGGATTTTGTGCTGCGCGGAGAGGGCGAAGTCACGCTGGGAGAACTGGTCGACCAGCTCAGCGGGCGCACCCCGGAGCACCTGGCCGAAACACCCGGGCTGGCCTACAGAGTCCCTGCCCGGGCAGGGGAATCGCTGGTGATCACATCCCCTCGGGATGACATTCGTGATCTGGACTCTCTGCCCTTCCCGGCCTGGGATCTGGTGGATATTGAGCGCTACCGCAAAATCTGGCTGGAACGGCACGGGTACTTCTCGATGAACCTGGCCACTACCCGGGGCTGCCCCTTCCACTGCAACTGGTGTGCGAAGCCGATCTGGGGGCAGCGCTATCACTCTCGCAGCCCGGAGAACGCCGCCGCGGAGGTGGCCTGGCTGAAGGAAGTGTACAGCCCCGACCACCTGTGGATTGTGGACGATATCTTTGGCCTCAGGCCGGGCTGGGTGCAGCGCTTCGCTGACCTGCTGGAGGAAAAGGGGGTGAAGATCCCGTTCAAATGCCTCAACCGGGTCGATCTGCTGCTGCGTGAGGGGGAGATCGAAGCCCTGCGGCGGGCCGGCTGTCACACTGCGTGGGTAGGCGCCGAATCGGGGGCGCAGCATATCCTTGAGGCCATGGATAAGGGCACGCGCGTCGAGCAGATTTACGAGGCAGCCCGGCGGCTGAGAGAAGCCGGGATCCGGGTGGGTTTTTTCCTGCAGTTCGGCTACCCTGGAGAGAGCTGGGAGGATATTCTGAAAACAATGAAGATGGTGTGGGAATGCCGGCCAGACGATATCGGGATGTCGGTCTCCTACCCGCTGCCCGGGACGCGCTTTCATGAAGCGGTGAAAGCGCAGCTCGGCGTGCAGCAGAACTGGATTGATTCGAACGACCTGGCGATGCTGTACCAGGGACCTTTCTCGACTGCTTTTTACCGGCAGCTTCACAGCGTGCTGCACAAGGAGTACCGCCTGCGGCGGACCTGGTGGCGGTTGAGCGGCAGGCAGAAGGGAACGAGCAATCCGGTGAGGAACGAGCAGAGAGGCAGCATTATGCGGGCTGTGGCAGCGGCATGCTACCATGCCGTCACCCTGCCGCTGGCGTGGTTCAGGCTGCGGCGGTTAAAGAGCGCCCCGCACCGGGGTGTGACCAGCCTGCCCGGTCTGCAGCACCCGCTGGACGCATCGATACCGTCCGCGCAGAGGGAGGGGTAACGAGTTGGCCGAACCCTTCGCAGATCTGGCCGAGGCTTTTTCGCTGACCGCTGAAAAATATGACCGTTTTGCCCAGGACCATCCCAACCTGGCGCGCATGCGGGGGAAGGTCTATGCCCATCTCACCCGGTGGCTGCCGCCCGGAGCGCATATCTTAGAGCTCAACGCCGGAACGGGTACAGACGCGGTGTATCTGGCCCAACAGGGTTTCCGCGTGCACGCCACGGATATTGCCCCGGGGATGCTGGGCCGCCTGCAGAAAAAGGTCGCAGAGCTGGGGCTGGAAGAGCTGGTGAGCTGCGAGCGCCATTCGTTCACCGAACTGGACCGGGTGAAGGGTGGACCGTTCGATGCGGTTTTTTCGAACCTGGGCGGGTTGAACTGCATCCCGGATTTGCGCCTGGTGGCCCGGCACCTGCCATGCGTGCTGCGGCCCGGCGGGCTGGTCACCTGGGTGATTATGCCGCCGGTCTGCCCCTGGGAACTGGCGCTGGCGTTCAGCGGCGATTTCCGGCTGGCGTTCCGCCGCCTGAGGCCGGGGGGAACACGCGCTCATCTGGAAGGGAAATACTTTATGGTGTACTATTACACACCCGGGCAGGTCCGGGAGGCACTGGGGAGCGAATTTGAACTGCTGGATGTCGAGGGTCTATCGATATTCGCCCCTCCTGCGGAGAGCAAGAACCTGGCCCGCCGGCACCGGAGGTTGTACAAACTGCTGTGTGCGCTGGATGAACGGCTGGCGCGAGCGCCGCTGTTGCGCGGCATGGGGGATTTCTTCATCATCTCGATGCGCTACCGGCCGGCGCGGAGCACGAAAGGGAATGGAGTAAACCTTGAGGAGAAGCCCGACCCTTCCCTGGTGGAAAAAGATCTGGGGTCCTGACGGCTTTCCCGGCGCTGAGAGTGTGGAAGCACTGCGCACTGGCCGGCGGGTCAGTGCGAACACGTTGTGGCTGCTGCTGTCGCGGTTTGGCGCCCAGGGGCTGATGGTCGTGTTCACGCTGGTGATCGCGCGGCGGCTGGGCGAGAGCGGGCTGGGGGCTTATGCCTGGATGGGGGCCGTCATTGTGCTGGGGAACGTGCTCACCACCGCGGGCAGCGACGTGGTGCTGATCCGGCAGATCGCCGGGGAGAAAGACATGAGCCTGCTGCCGGCCGGTCTTTTTACCCAGCTTTTTTTCTCGGCCCTGTTCGCTGCTGGGGTTTACCTGGCAGCCCCATACCTGCCCAACACCAGCCCGGAGGCCGCAATGGCCCTGCGGCTGTACAGCCTGGCGCTGTTCCCAATGGCTTTTTACTCCGTATGCAGCGCAGCACTGCGCGGTGTGGAACGGATGGACGCTTTCCTGTGGTTGAGTCTGGCGGGGAGTCTGCTTCCGGCCGGCCTGGCCTGGGCCCTGATTCAACCGGGCAGCAGCCTGACCTTCCTGGCGGGGCTGCTTGTGATATCGCAGGTCGTCGTGGCGCTGCTGGCCGGCTGGTTTTGCCGCCTGTGGGTGCCCGGGTTCGGAGACGGCTGGACCCTGTCGCGCACCGCTGTGCACACACTACTGTATCTGAGCCTACCCGTAGCCCTGCTGGGCGTGTTGAAAATCCTCTACCAGCGCAGCGGTATTTTCCTGGTCACGGCGCTGGCCGGAGAGGCGGCTACAGGCCAGTTTTCAGCTGCTCTGAAGCTGGTGGAGGTGCTGCAGGCCGGGCATATTGCGGCGCTGGGAGCGCTGTTCCCAATGATGGCGCGCAGCTACCGGCACGAGGAAGGCGAAGCATCGCCAGCGGATGCAGTGATCACCCTCTCGGGCTGGCTGCTGGCGGGCCTGGGTGTGCTGCTGGCCGGGATATTATTTGTGCTCGCCCCCCGGCTGGTCACCATCCTGTACGGTGAAGCGTTCTCAACCGCTGTTTCCGTGACCCGGCTGCTGGCCTGGATGCTGATCCCCTACTCGGTGAACATCTACATTTCATCGCTGATGCTTTCCGCCCACCAGGAGTCTGAGATTGCGCGCGCCCTGCTGGGCAGCCTGCTGGTATTCATCGCGCTGAGCATCTGGTGGATTCCGCTGTGGGGCGTTCGCGGAGCGGCTCTGGCTGCGCTGGTGGCGGAGGGGGTGCAGGCCTGGATGTACATTCACCTGTGGGGCAGCTGGATGAAGACAGCAGGGGCCGGAATCCATCCCGGGCGGAGGGTGAAGGAGCAGGTCCGGAGAACACAATGAGCTTTCCCAATTATCCTGACAAGCAGAAGCTGCACGCGCTGCTGAACCCGGAGGACATCGTCAGCTACCGCCTCCGGTTAGGCCGACTGCCGGAGGGGGAATTTCCGGAAGCGGTGCTGTTCTGCCTGGAACGCGGGCTGCCGCGCCGGCTGCGCTGGCGCATCCCGGTACAGATGGCGGGCAGCATGCTGGGGGACCTGTACCGGGTGAAGAAGTCAAAGGGCCGGGTGGGGGTGATGGCGAATTTTGGCGGCGGCGCGCCCATTGTGGCCGAGCTGGCCGAAGAATTTGTCGCGCTGGGAACGAGGCGCATGATTCTGATGACCTGGGGCGGGGCGCTGCAGCCCGGGCTGCGGCCGGGGGATATTGTCGTTTGCGATCGCGCTCTGCGAGATGAGGGTACTTCGTATCATTATCTACCTCCGTCACGGTACGTGGATGCCAGCACAGGCCTGTGTGATCGCCTGGTGGATGCGCTGCAGCGTCGAGGCAGCGCTTGCATGGTAGGCCCGACCTGGACGACGGACGCCCCGTATCGGGAGACGGCTGAGGAAGTGCGCGCTTATCAGGCCGAAGGGGTGCAAACCGTGGAAATGGAGGCGGCCGGGTTGTTCGCCATCGGCCAGGTGCGCGGTGTGCAGACTGCTGCAGTGGTGGTGATCATGGACAGTCTGGCCAATTTCTGCTGGGAAGTCCCCGAGCGGCTGGACGCCATCCAGCGTTCGCTGGAAACGGTGTACGCCGCAGCGATCGACGCGCTGATGGAGAGTTGAGGCACCTGAGTGAACCCGGAAAGCACATTCCAACTGGCCTGCCCGGTCTGCCGCGGGAACCTTGAAGCGGTGGGTACAGACCGCCTATGCTGCCCGGTGGATGATCTGATCTTCGATCGTGTGGAGGGGATCTGGCGGTTTCTGACCGGTGAGCAGCTCAGGCAGTTTAAACACTTCCTGCGCGAGTATGAGCACATCCGGCGGGCGGAGGGGCGGGGCAGCCGGCAGGCGGAATATTACCGGGCCCTGCCCTATACGGACCTGACCGGACGGTTCAGCAGCGACTGGGCGCTGCGCAGCAGAAGCTTTGAATTGTTCCTTGAAAAGGTGCTCGCACCCCTGGAAGACGAAGGGCGGCAGAGTTTGAAAATACTGGACCTGGGAGCCGGCTGTGGGTGGCTGTCGAACCGGCTGGCAGCGCGCGGCCACCGGCTGGCAGCGGTGGACCTCTCGGTTGCCCCCCTGGATGGACTGGGCGCCTGCGTACATTATGTGTACGATTTTCTGCGCCTACAGGCCGGGTACGACCGCATCCCTGTGGCGGAGGCGCAGGCCGATCTGGCAGTTTTCAACGCCTCGTTCCATTATTCTGTCGATTATGAAGTCACGTTGAAAGAGGCCCTGCGTGTACTGCGGCCCGGAGGCAGGGTGGTGATCCTGGACACCCCGCTCTACCGCCGCGGAGCCAGCGGCGAGCAGATGGTCCGCGAACGCGAGGCGCTGTTCGAACGCCGGTACGGCTTCCCTTCGAATGCGATCCGCAGCGAAAACTACCTCACCCCACAGCGGCTGCAAACCCTGGGAGAGCAGTTGAATCTGGATTGGCAGCTCTTTTTTCCAGCAATGGGACTGAAGCAGAAACTACGCAGCATGGTAACGTCTCTGCGCCTGCGGCGGGAAGTGGCGCACTTTCCGGTACTGGCCGGGAGGCGCAGGGACCCGGGGCAGAGCCGCTGACACTGCCTGTCCATTACCCGGCCATAGAGAGGATTATAATAAGGCCAGCAGGGGGAATGCCTCTGAGGAGAGGAAGACTGGCCTTGAAACGCCTGGTACTATATCCATTTCTATTTGCAGCCTATGCGGTCTGCAATCTGCTGGCCGCGAATCTGGGTCAGGTAGACCCGGCGCTGGCTATTCGACCATTGACGGTGCTGCTGCTGGGCGCGGGCGCCGTACTGCTGCTGTTTTACGCCCTTACGCGTAACTGGCAGTACTCGGGGTACCTGAGTTTTCTACTGCTGTTCTTTTTTCTGGGCTTCGGGCAGATTTACCGGGTGATCGCAGGGATGCTGGTGCCCGAGTATCAGAGGACAGCAGGATGGATCCTGATGCTGGCCCTGGGCGCGTTTCTTGGGTTTGCAGCACAAAAAAGGGTCTGGGAGCGTATCAACCGCAGCGGCTGGATCACCCCGGCTTTCAACCTGATTTTTGCCGTGGCGCTTGCCTTTCCGTTGGTGACTGTTCTGGCGGCGGAACTCCAGGAGCCGCCGGAAGAGATGGAAGAACTGCTGGACACTGGCAATGATCTGCGGCTGGATTGTTCGCAGAGACCGGATATCTACTATATTGTGCTTGATGCTTACGGCCGGAGCGATGTGCTGAGCGAGCTGTACGGGGTGGACAACGGCGCGTTTCTGCGGCAGCTCGAAGACATGGGCTTTTATATTGCGGGGGAGAGTCACACCAATTATATCCAGACGGTCTTTGCCATTCCGGCAGCGCTTAACTTTGACTATCTGGAACCGCCTGAGTCGGAGGAAAACGGGCAGGAGTATTTTACCGGCCTGGTGCGGGATAACCGCCTGATGCAGGCCCTCAAACGGTGCGGTTACCGGACGGTGGCATTTGAGAGCGGGTTCTCGTTCACCAACAGCCTGGATGCTGACGTGTACCTCTCGTCTGCCAGTCCGCTGAACGAACTGGAGAGCCTGTTAGTGGCCGATTCGCCGCTGGATTTCGCTGTTCAGGCGGTCAAGGGGAGCGCGATAGGCCATAGTTACGTGGATCACCGGCAGCGGGTGTTATATACGTTCAATCGGCTGGGGCAGCTGAGCCGCATGCGGGGACCGAAAGTCGTGTTCGCTCATATTCTCTCCCCCCACCCGCCGTTTGTGTTCGACCGGCGAGGCCGGCCGGTGGAAATCGACCGCAGCTATTCCATTGGTGACGGCGATGATTATGAGGGCAGTATTGAGGAATACCGGCAGGGATATGCCGAACAGGTACAGTTCGTTAATCGCAAGCTGTTAGAGACGGTCGAAACGATTTTACGACGCTCGCCTGAGCCTCCGGTGATCATCCTGCAGGGCGATCACGGTCCGGGCAGCGGGCTGGACTGGGGATCCGCGGAGCGAACCTGTCTGTGGGAGCGGACCGGGATCCTGAACGCGTATTATCTGCCGCATGGCGGTGAGGCGCTGCTCTACCCGTCCATTTCCCCAGTCAATTCCTTCCGTGTGGTGTTAAATGCATATTTCAATGCCGGGTTGGAGCTGCTGCCAGACGAAACATACTTCACCTCTCACCGGCTCCCCGGGCAGATGACCTCCATCACGGATATGCGTGATGCGCGTCAGAACTGCGGACTGCCGGAAAGCGTGCAGGGGGAGGACCAGCCAGCTCATTAGGGCGGGTTTAAAAGGAGCCTGGTTTCACTGGCTGCTCCACCCGCAGGCTGCTTCACCGGGTATGTCTTTGCCCGGGGGTGAAGGCCTCCGCTCAGTTTTCGTCCAGGCTCAGCGTGCCGGCGGGTTATTCGACAGGCACCTTGAGCGCAGTCAAAAGGCGCCTGGCTCCGGTCTGATGCCCGGCTGTGCGGCGCAGTGATTTACCGGAAGCAGAAAAAAGCAGGCATCCATCAGGGTGGGATTTAAAAACCTGCTCTTGAAAGAGGCTAGCCAGATCCGCCGAAGCCACCGCTCGAACGCACATCATCGTCATCATCCCGGTCCTCGCGGCGGCGCTCACGACCCAGCGAGGAGCGCGGCTCCTCGTCGCGGTCGCGGATGCGATCACGGTTCCGGTCACGATCGAGGTCGCGGGTGCGGGCTGTAGATGGACCGCGCCCAATACCCCCTGACGATTCGATCTCATTACTGTCATAGCGCGGACGTTCGGAACCGCGCTGCTGCCAGACCTGCTCGTCACTGCGGCTGCCCGCGCGTGAGCCGGACCCAAACGCCCGGCGGGCAAATGCAAACAGGATGATGACCAGCAAGACTGCTCCCAGGCAGAGCAGCAGACCACTTCCCTGAAGATTATCCAGCATGGTAATTTCCTTCCTGAGCACCGCTTACTGGCTTACGGTGAAATCGATACTGTCCACCAGAGAGCCATCGGCGTACACTTCAACCTCATAATTACCCGGCTGCAGACCACCTGCAGAGGCCCCCTGAAATTCAAACCACACACAGGCTTCGGTATCCTGATCGGCGATAATGGGCTGTGTGTCTTCGATCGCCTGACCCTGGTACAGCAGACGGGCAAACATCTCTGTGCCGGCGGGGATGAAAGATTCGGAGAAACTGACATAGACGCGTTCATCGGGGAAGAATTCGGCGAGATCATCCGTGGGACAGCCGTTCTCATCGATCGCGGTAGTCGTATAAAGGGTGCCCAGGTCCAGGTCGCCGGTGCCGGGAAGCGCGCCTGCACCGGATCCTGAGCTGGTGATCTCGAAAGCGACAGAATCGACGGGGTTCCCGTTAACGATCAATTCTGCCTCGTAGCTGCCCGGCTCAAACCCTGCCCCGGTGGGAGCGAACTCGAACCAGACGCATGAAACGGTGCTCCGGCCGGCTTCCACCTCGGGAGAATCCTCGACTACCTGACCGTTGCGGTAAAGACGGGCGAAGATCGTTGTCCCGGCCGGGATTTCGCTCTCCTCTAAGCCGACAAAAACCGTTTCATCCGCGAAAAACTCACGAGCAGTTTCGACTGGACAGCCGTTTTGATCCACATCCAGGGCAGCATACACCGGACCCAGGTTTCCAACTTCGCCTTCCAGTACGCCGGGATTGCTGCGGTCGCCGAGGGTATCCCGCCCGCTGCCGAACAGGCTGCCAAGGCCACCTGAGAAAACGGAGAACAGGCAGATGGCGCCGACGATGATCACAAGCAGCAAGACAATACCTGCAGGTCTGGCATTCTTGCGCATACCAACCTCCTGAATTACAACTGGTAGAGAAGCACCAGCCTTTCGATATCCCCCTGACAGTGGAACCCGGCTGCGCCGTTAAACAGGCAGCAATGAAACCGGGGTCTGGTGTGCAAATGACATAAAGTATGGTAGCTGGTATTCAGGGATTTGTCAAACACAGACGGGCCCAATCGGGCCCGTCTGTGTTCATATATTGGATATATTTCTGGCTTTCAGCCGCCTGATAAAACGGCAAACGGGATGGAAATATTACTCGCCAAGAACCCCGGGTACGAATTTTCCATTTTTGTAGAAGAGATCACCATCGATGACGATCTCGCTCTCGGCCATGTCACAGAGCATGTCCCAATGCAGACCGGACTCATTCTGACCGCCGGTTTCTCTCAGGCTGGCGCCGACGGCCAGATGAATGGTGCCGCCGATCTTTTCGTCGAAGAGCATATTTTTGGTGAAGCGCTGGATACCGTAATTGGTACCGATGCCCCACTCACCCAGGTAACGTGCGCCAGAGTCGGTGTTCAGTAAACCGGTGAGCAGTTCGCCTCCCTTATCCGCCTGTTCTTTGACTACTTTGCCGTCTTCAAACCAGAGCTCGATATTGGTCACCTCGCGGCCGCTGAAAATGGCCGGATAGCTGAAGCGCACCCAACCGTTCACAGATTCTTCTACGGGGCCGGTAAAGACCTCACCATCGGGGAAGTTTTCTTTTCCGCTGGCACCGACGAAACGGCGGCCTTTAATGGACAGGCGCAGGTCGATGTTGGCGCCTTTAATGGTCACCTGATCGCGACCGTCCAGCCAGCCGATGATCCTGCGCTGGCGTTCACCCTCCTGACGCCAGGCCTCCACCGGGTCATCCAGATGGAGCAGGCCGGCCTGGAAGACGAAATCCCGGTAATCGCTGAGGCTCATATCGGCCTCCATGGCGTAGGCGTTCGTCGGATAGACGGTGTAACACCATTTGTAATCGCGCCGGGCAATCCGTTCGAGCATCGTGCTGAACAGAGCGGCGGATGCGCGCGAGGCGCGCTGCTGCCGGGTCGAGTCCACCGCGCTGAGGGCGCGCGTGTTTTCGTCTGCGCCAATGATCAGATGGGCATTGAAGTTTTCGACAATGTAAGTTATGAGCGGGGATACGTAGTCGAGCTGCTCGTCACGGGCATATTTGAAAAAGATTTCATCGGTGCCGGGGATGGCACAGCGGGTGAAGACGTGGGCTCCGGCCTTGACCGCCTCTTCGTACACGGCCAGGCTTAACTCGTTCGCCAGCGGGCCTGTCTGCAGGTAAAACTGCTCTCCGGGCTGCAGCTCCAGGGAGTAGTTCACAAGAACCTGAGCCAGTTTCTTTACACGTGGATCGGTCATTATCCCTCCTCAAGAAAATCGATGAGCGCTTCCGCCCGGCACCGGCAGCGCAGGAGCGGAGATATTTTCCGGGTCGAGATCGCAAAAAGCAGCGAAATTATACTCCAGCCCGGCGGGACCTTGCTTTCTTGAAAGAACGGCGGTTCTTAACGCATCCTTTATTGCAACGATCCTTGAATTTGTTATAAAAACCGAAAATGAACCTGTAAAAGGTTTCATCCCCGTTCAAGAAAGCAAGCGGCGATGTCCGTCCAGCCAGCCCTTTGCCCTGGAAAGTGGTCAAAATCCTTTATTAAAATAGCCCTCGCCTGCCTGTTCACCTTTGTTTTTATCATCTCAGCTTCCGGTCCGGCGCAGGCGGGTTATCTGGACGACCCGGAATCGATCCCGACGAACCTGCCCCGGATCCTCTCAACGGCCTGCGGACGGTGCTATTACGTCGACAGCCAGAACGGCGACGACAGCCGCTCGGGGAGAACCGCGCAGGAGGCGTGGAAGACGCTGACCCGCCTGCAGGCCGAAGATTTGAAACCGGGCAGCACGGTGCTGCTGAAGCGCGGCTCGGAATGGACGGGCGGGCTGGTGATCGATGAATCGGGGGAAAAGGGGAAACCGATCCTTTACACGGCGTACGGCGAAGGAGAACCCCCGGTGATAAAAAATCCTGGAGAATATCCCTCCTGGACAAAAGGGGTATACCTGTATGGGGACTGGATTGTGCTGGAAGGGCTGCGCATCCAGGAGGCTCACGAAGCAGGCATAGCCATCCTGGAAGGCGCAGACCACAACGTGATCCGCAACGTTGAAATTACTGATGTGGGGATCGGTGTATGGGTCGAGGGGCAGTATAACCAGATTATCAACAACCATATCCACGACCTGCACATCGTGATGAGCACCCCGGGCGGGGACGACGACTTTGGGGCGATCGGAGTGGTGCTGGCGAACAGCTATAACGAAGTCGCTTACAACCGTTTTCAGCGCTGCATCGCTCCCAGCCTGGATTACGGCGTCGATGGAGGTGCTGTGGAATGGTGGAGCACGGCTGATTACAACCGTGTGCACCATAATTGGGCCAGCGAGAACGACGGGTTCCTGGAGGTCGGGGGCGGTTCTGCGAAACATGCCGTGGTGGCGTACAACGTCTCGCACAACAATGGGCGCTTCTCTCTTTTCAACCTGGAAGGGAAGTACAGAAGCGAGGTTGAAGGTTTTGTGATCGAGGGCAACACCATTATCGAGACCGGCGAGGCAGACCGGGGCTTTCCGCTGTTTACATTCTGGGGAGAGCCCGATGAAACCATGCTGGTGCTGCGCGATAACCAGGTGCAGATTGAGCGCTATAAAGATATTTCCAACTCCCTGGCCTTCCTGCTGCGCTACGAGCTCTTCCCGGATCCTCAGCAGATCAATTACATTATCGATCCGGCTCGTGAGCTGGAAGATGTGCTCTCACGGGCAGGCAGCGACCCCAATAAAAGACAGCTGCTGCAGCCATGAAAGCGGTCAGGGTGTCATCCGGTTTTAATGACTGCGTCCTGTGAAACAGGGCGCAGTTTTTATGCTGTTAATCTTCCAGATTGTCGTAACAGTAGAAAACATAATCCTGAGGCGGTGTCGTGAGGCCAAGATCGCTGAGCGATCTGAGGATCTGGGCGCGATGGTCGGTGCCGTGGTTGACCACATGGAGGAGCACCTGCCACAGGGCCAGATCTTTATCTTCTCCATCCAGCGGTTTTTCAAACAGCATATCATCTCGTAATGCATCTAAATATGCGCGCATATCCCGCTCAACCCTGTCCCAGTACGACCGCAGGCGCTCCCTGTCATCTCCATCAGCAGGTTTGAGCGGTTCGGGAAACCGGGCGTCCCGCAAACCGCTGAACCAGGCTTCATCAACATTGATCAGGTTGGACAATCTGGTCGCGGACAGATCCATGCGAGTAGCCCATATCCCGGGTGTACTGCTCCGGTGTAAGCCTGGCGATAAAGGCGTTCCACAGCCTGCGATTCTGGTCGAAGTGATAGCCGTAGAAATGGCGGATGGCATCAGTGTTCATTGAATTCCTCCCTACTCATTACAGATAGTCATTTTTTAATAACGATCGTTTGATTAATTGAAATAATTCTTGACGGAAAGTAGTTTGCTCCTATAATGGACCTGGGCGCATACCCCTCTATCCAATTCCAATTGTATTCCAGGAGAGAACGATGAGAAACCACAAACTGCGCATCCTCGCTGTTCTTGTGGCGCTGGTGTTTGCCGCGTCACTGCTTTCCGCCTGCGCCAGCCCTGGCGCCCAGTCTGAACAGCGCATTGTATGCCTGGCGCCGAGCTGTGTGGAAGTGATCTATGCGCTGGGCCTGGAAGATTCTCTGGTCGGCTGGTCGCAGTACACCGATTACCCCCCGGAAGTGACCGAGCGTGAGGGCTGGGTCCCGTATCTCGAATACCAGTTCACAAGTGTCGAAGACGAGCTGGCGAAGGATGTGGCAGTGGTCAGCGGGTTCACCGATTATAACGCCGATGTGGTCGCGGCCCTGAACCCGACGCTGATTATCGCCACCGAGGCGATCCAGCAGCCCATGGCGGAAGAACTGGCTGCCGCCGGTTACAACGTGCTGTATCAGAACCCGACCACCCTGGACGAGGTGTTCCAGGCGATCATCGAAGTGGGTGAAGCAACCGGTACAGCAGACAAGGCGAAGAAGCTGGTGGATGGCTATTACAAGGAAATTGAAGAAATTAAGGCCATCACCAAAGACCTGCCGAAATTGAAGGTTTACCTGGAGATCAGCCATTACGGTCCGTGGGCCACCGGCTCCGGCTCGCCGATGGACCAGATCATCGAGATTGCCGGAGGGGTGAACATTTTCGAAGATGTCCTCTCTACGGCCTTCGAGACCACGAACGAGGAGATCGTTAAGCGCAATCCGGACGTCATTCTGACCCCACTCTGGCCGGATGCCCTGCCCGAGGAAGTGACCACCATCTCGGAAATCGTGATGCGCGAAGGGTACCAGGAAATTACGGCGGTGAAAAACGACCGGGTTTACCACTACGATTCCAGCCTGTTCAAACGCCCCGGCCCGCGGCAGGTGACGGCCATCAAGAAGCTGGCGTACCTGCTTCATCCTTATTATTTCGAAAACCCGGAGAACTCCGTCTCGCCGTGGGAGCTGGGGAAGATCGACGAGGCATATGACCCGCCTGCCCCCCTGCCCTAGGTAAATGATCAACCCCTCTCGCCGCCGTGACCTTCACGGCGGCGAGTCTTTTTTTTTACCGTGCTAATTTAAAGCGTGAAAAGTAAAGCATGGGTCCACTCTGCAGCAAGAGAGCCAGCAGCCAGGCCCAGGCGAGCCCGGGCAGGCCTGCGTAATGGACCCCCAGCATGCCGCATACCAGTTCGAGCAGAGCGCCGGCAGTGACGACCAGCGCAGCCTGGCCAACCTGTCCGTGGATCCGGGAGAGGGCGACAAAATGAAGGCGCAGCGCGACCGGAAAGACGGCCAGCCCCAGAATGCGCAGACAGGCTGCGGCCTCGCGGGCATACGCAGAGCCAAAAAATGATAATAACGGGTCTGATAAGAACAGAAGGGCCAGGCAGGACATGCAGCCGAGAAGAAGAGAGAGTTTGATTGTCAGGCGCAGTTCCGTTTTGATCCGGGCCGTGTTTCTCACACCGACGGGAAAGAGCACCGTGGTCAGTGCGGAAGCGGGGACAAAGGTTGCCGCGGCAATCATCCAGGCGGCATAAAAATAGGCGTTGTGCGCCGCCGACAGGCGGGTGGTGATCATAAGCGGAAAAAGCGACCCCGGCAGCAGTAGCGCAAGGTTGAGGGCGTGGTGCTGCAGAGCGTACCGGAAACCGGGCAGGATCCGGGGATGCTGGGGAGGATGGCTGCATAAGACCTCACTCCCGGGGTGGAACCACAATTTCACCGCCAGCAGTGAGATGAGCGCACCCGATATCCAGGCCGTGATGATCCACCCGCCGTCTGTGTTCCACGAAGCGGCTGCAAAAGTAAACAGGAGGAGCAGTTTGGAGAAGGCAAAAACTGCGCTGCGCATGAGCTGCACTCTGCCCTGCAGCAAGCCGATCAGGGCATCGTCCAGCGTAAGGCTGACAGATGTCACCCCGGCCCCGGCTGCCCAGAGAAGAGCGCTCAGCGGTGCGGCGATCAGGCGGCTCATCTGGGGAAAGAAGACCGGTATGGAGACCAGAAAAAGCGCTCCTGCAAGAGTTCCGGAAATACTGACGAAAAGCAGAGATGTCCGCAGAATGCGAGATGGGCTGCCGCTGGTGCAGGGGAGGATCCCCATTAAGTAAGTGCCCATCCCCAGAACGCCAAAGGTGCCCAGGAAAGTCATCGCCGAGATGGCGGCTGAGGCAAAGCCCACTTCCGTGGGGGGAAAGGTGCGGGCGGCTGCCCACCAGTAAATGAAGCCGAGCAGGGAGGTCAGCGCGGTGGAGCCGGTGAGGGAGGCGGCATTGGTAAGGATAATGCGCTGATCGGTATGGATCGCGTTCAAAATTTGCCGGCCGGCCATTGAATTCAACCCGAGCGCGCGATGCAACGGTTGTAAAGCAGCTCATACTGCGGCATGATCTGCTCCGCCCGAAACCTTTCTGCCGCCTGACAGGCTGCCTGTCCCATCGTTGAGGACAGCTCGGGCGACGCAATCAGGTTCTTCATCGCCTCAGCCAGAAGGCGGGGATCACCGGGAGGAACCAGGTAGCCGGTTTTGCCATCGATGATCATGTCGGCATGGCCGCTGTCCTGAGTGCCGATCACAGGTCTGGCACAGCTCATCGCCTCGAGGACAACGCCTCCGAAGGGCTCCAGCCAGAGCGAGGGGGCGACACCGAAGAGGCAGCGCCGCCAGGCTGCCATGACGGCCGGATGAGGGGCGTTCCGAATAACCCGAACACTAGGCGGAAATTCCTGCGGGGAATCTGGCCAGGTCGTCCCGATCAAAACCAGAGGCGGGGGCGAGGGCAGCAGGGAGTACGCCTGCAGCAGGGTGAAGATCCCTTTGTGCGGCTGCAGTGCGCCCACAAAGAGGATATAAGGTTCGGATGGCAGATTCTGAAGTGCCTGAGCAATTCCATCGCTGGAGGATAAACCGGGAGGTTGGGACGGTAATGCGACAGGCGGGATGGTGACGATTTCCGGCGGCTGCTGGAGATGGCAGCCAGAGAAAGCATCACGGCGGAAAAGCCGCTCCACGCAGCGGCTCAGGCTGATGAAGGACGTGGTGTTTTTCAGGAGCAGCTTTTTCGATGAGGCGATTCCCAGGCAGGCAGCCAGCGCCTTCGGCAGACCGTAAACAGCCCGTGCACAGGTGAGACATTTAGAAAAGTGACTGCCGCTGCAGACCCTGCCGCGGTTCATCAGGGTGCGCAGCGGGCAGGTATAGCCGTAGTCGTTAATTGAGACGACCAGTGGAGGGGGATCGGGAATTCCTTGAACGGCTGCTGCGCAGGAATAGGCGGTCCACCCGACAGCATGCACCAGGTCGATCTGCTGCTGCGCGATGATGCTTTTCAGGGATGAAACCAGGGCAGGATCGGGGAACGGGGGATGAAAGCGGCGCGGGCTGCTGAAAAACCAGGGCGCCCGCGTGAGCAGCGGCTTGAGACGAATGATGTGCACCCCGGCTCTGGTTTCGTGCTGCGGCAGACCGGCATGCCAGACGGTTACGACAGTGACCTGATGCCCACGGGCAGCGAGTTCCTGCGCCAGGTTTTGGAAATAAAGCTCGGTTCCACCCAGGAACGGCGGGTAAAAATCGGTGGCGATAAGAATCCTCATAGCATGTTTCGTTCAGGGGAGAACATGATGGACGCGGCGGTAAATCGAACCGGAACCGGCCCGGAAGAGAAGAGCCTCAACCTGAGCAGAAGCTTCCGGGGAAATGATGATACCGGCGCTCCAGCTCTCTCCAGGGCTGAGATTAATCGAGGGCCATTCTTCAACCAGCCTGCCTGAGGCCCAAACCTGCAGACGGTACTGCTGTGGATGCTGTTCCAGGCTGCGAATGTGCACCTGGAACTGCCCGCCGCCAGCGCCCTCTACGGGCAGGATCCAGAGCTGAGTCAGGTCAGGGGAAATAGACTGCTGCATTCCCCGGGCCGCCAGGATAAAAGCAGCCAGGACAAGCAGGATGGCCAGGGTGCCGTAAAGGACAATTCGCGGCCGGATTTGAACCGTCAATCGAGCTGATGGATGGTTCTTCTGACCCGGTGATCTGAACAGGGCGGCAGTCCCGGAAAGAAGCGTAATCCCCGCCAGCAAGAGCGTGGATGTGCGGTCTGTAATCCCTAAAGGAGTCAGGTGGAGCAGCAGGCCCTGTACGATTAAGACCGAGATCTGTGTTCCGGTCACAAGGACGAACCTCAGGACAGGATCAGATCTGTCCTGAGGAGGGAACGGATCAGCATAACGGGTTTGTGGAGATGGAAAGATGGCAGCCGTGAGCGAGTACCCGGGGAAAAATAACACCAGCGGCAGCACCAGCAGCCGGTACAGCGGACTCGAGCTGGCATCTGACAGAGTGATGACCCCGGCAGCAAGTGTCCAGAGCAGGATGGGCAGCAGACAGAGGCGATCACGGCTCATTATACAGCTCCCGGAGGTCATAAATGCGGATGGCTCCGCTGTCATAAATCCGGCTGGCTGCGGGAACTTCGTCGAACTTCGCCAGGGCAGCCGGGTCAAACGGCGAGCGGTGACGATACCCTCCAGGTTCACCGCGTTCGAAATAAACTTCGGTCATCGGCAGCCCGCTGCTCAGACGGGAGTCGACCAGCAAATACTCTACCTGGGCAGCAGAGAGGATCGCTTTTTCTGGGGATCCCAGTTCGGTGGCGAAAAAGACCGGCGCGACAAGGATGCCGTCGTTGATCACCGTCACTGCGCGCTGGCCGCCGTAGGTTCCCAGGAGGAGGGTGTTAACCCGATCGCTGGAGAAGCGCTGGCCTGCCCCCAGCACGGTTTCCGCCCATGCTGAGGCGGCGAGACTCTCCCCGTCAATCGAGCGCATGTCAGCCGAAACCAGATAAGGACCCGGCAGGCGCGCCCACAGCGGCCAGCCGATGATCACCTGACCTGTGAAAACCAGACAGAACAGCGATGAGAGGACTGCCGTGCGCAGTCTGGTTAGTGGGCGGCAGGCAGTCCCGGCAGCGATGGCAAGCACGAAAGCTGCGGAAATAAACAGATGCGCAGATGCCCGGTTGGAGGCTTCGCTGCCCCAGTAGGTTAAGCGGAAGAGCAGGCTGAAGGGATAAGCCGCCACGGCGAGTGATAAGGCCAGTGCCAGGTTATTGAAGCGCAGTCTGTAAACCTTGAGAAGACCCAGCACACAACCTGCGAGAATCATCGCTACTGAGGCATATCCCAGGATCATTTCGTACACCGGGGCGGCATGCCCGGAAAACGAACGGAAAAGGTGGCGGCCCGTGGCCTCCCCCACGATCATTTGCAGTAATTCGAGAAAGGCCCCGGACATATAGGGCGTGATATAGGATAATGTAAAACTGGCGACCGACAGCAGCCAGCCCAGGCTGCAGAGCGTAAGCAGGAGCACGGAGAGGTGGTGAACTTGCGGTGACGGCTGGGCCGGAGACAGATGGGGATCTGCAACAGGGATGGAGAGTTTTTTGATCCATTGTTTGACCGTACCCGGGAATCTGCTGCACAGTTGAAGGTACGCGCGGTAAAAGAGGCGCTGGAATGGAGCGAGAAGGATAATCAATCCGAGCAGGAAAACCAGCGCATAGGCGGTCAGGTGATGGGTGACGGTAAGGGCCAGGATGGCCAGCAGGGTCACAGCAAACCGGCCGGGAGCAGCCCGGCTGCGAGGATCCCGGACGACCAGCAGTAGAATGAATGCCGCCAGCGGCAAAGCCAGAGATTCGTAAGAGAACTGAGCATCAAAAAACAGAAAACTGGGATTGGCGGTGTAGAACAAAACAGCCAGGCTGGCGAGGTAAGATGAAGCGCTGATTTTTTCATAAAATAAAAACAGGGCCAGAACCAGGAGCACTTTTCCTATCGAGATGGTCAGGATACCTGCTGCGAAGGTGGATAAACCACTGGCGCTGGCGATAGCGGCCGTGATAATTTCCAGCCCTGGAAACAGCGGGCTTGTGGGGATGAGCGGGTTGGGTTGAAAAAGGCGCCCGCTGATCTGGATATCCTGAGCGGTTTTCCAGTGCACCAGTTCATCGTGAAAAGTAAACAGCAGTGGGCTGTGCAGCATTTTGACCAGGTACAGGCTGAGGCTCAGGAGCGCCAGCAGAAGTGCTCGCTCTTTGCGATCCACCTGCGGCTGTAACAGACGCCAGACTGTTGGGAACAGAATGAGCAGCAGTCCGGTCCAGAAGAGAAGCTGGCCATCTGCCCCCGAGCGGGAGCGAACATTTCCCCAGGAGATCAACAGCAGCCCCAGGCCGCTGAACAGGCTGACCTCAGGAAGTCCCAACCGGTGGTTTACTACCGGCCGGAGGCCCAGACAGGTTTCAGGCGGCTGCATGGAGATCATCACCTTCTCGTACGACATAATGATCTGGACCGGTGCAGACCTCACGGTAAATCTCTAACAGGCAGCAGGCCACGCTCTCGGGCTGATAAGCCTCCAGATCCAGCATGAATGGCGGTACACTGGCGGCCCGTTGAACGAGGGCGGCGATTTCCGCCGGTGATGCGGTTTCAGGAACGACTCGCACAGCCTGCGGACAGCGCTGTGCAAAGTCCCCGAAAGCAGGGATATCGCTGCAGATCACCTGACAGCCGTGAACCAGCCCTTCCAGGATGGTGCGGCCAAAAGATTCACTGGTGGAAAGGTTGACCAGTACATGCGCCTGCCGGTAGAGGTCTTCCAGGACCGGCTGTGAGACAAACCCGAAAAATATAACCCGGTCGCTTACACCGACCCGTGCGGCAGCGGCTTTAAGCCGGCCTCTCTCTGGACCATCACCAACGATGCCAAGGACAAAGTCCGCTGGAAGCAGCGGCAGCAGCCGGATGATACGCTCGACCCTTTTATAGGCGACGAGCCGGCCAACGGTGAGGATCAGCCGCTGACCGCCGCTGACGGCGGTCGGGTTACCATCCCTTTCCGGATGGGCAGCCGTTTTGCGAGGCAGGGGCGAAGGGACGACAGCGATGCGGCCTGGATTTATGCCCAGAAACTTCACACACAGCACTGCTTCGCCTGCTGACAGGCAGATCACTTTCTTCGCCCGGGACAGGAGTGGAGCAGCCAGAGGGTCGTAAATGCGGTGGAGGACGCGCGCAAAGCTGCTCTCAGATCGGCCGTGGTAGAGCGGCGAAATGACCGTGGGGGTGCTGGCGAAGAGCAGGGTCAATCCCAGGGGGAGGCCTCCGTAGTTGTGCGCGTGGATGATATCGAAACTGCCAGAATAGTGGATGAGAAAGCGGGCCATTCCCCATGGAAACGAGAATTGAGGGGGGCCCAAAGCTGGGAAGCGGTAGATCGTTACCCCGTTTAAGGTCTCAACTGGCGGCAGCTCCGGATTTGAGCATGGTGTGGCGACTGTCACGGTATGCCCCATGCTGATGAGAGCTTCGCTGATAGTCTGTACATGAACCTCAAGACCGCCCACAGCAGGGTGATAGCCGGAGGTAACCTGTAAAATCCTCATATCTCGACGCTGGAAGTAAATACCTGCCTGCAGGTGACGGAAATATACCCAACAGCAGCGGCTGCAAGTCCGCAAAATACGGCAGATGCCTGTGCGATGCCAGCCCATTCCCGCGTAAACAGGGCCCTGTGGAATTTGTGCAACAGTCCCTTCGTCAGGATACGCAGCAGATAGCTCCGTTCTGTTGCCGTGCCTTTATGAAAACCGACATGCCTGCACAGGCGGGCTTTCGAACCGCCTTCCAGATAACAGCGTTTGAGAAAGTATCTCCAGGTGGTTCGCGCTGGGGGGATCTTGTGACGGACCCTGGCGCGGGGCTCGAACAGCAAAACACCCTGAGGGAAATGCTCTTTGAGACGGATACAGAACTCCGTCTCGTCACAACCCGAGGGTCTTCCGCCCACATGGCCCATGCCCTGGGGAAAACTGTTTTTTTCGAAGACCTCACGGCGGAATGCCATATTGCAGCCGATAAAATTTCTCACCGCTGCCCGCGCTTGCGGCATACCGGGATAGGTACAGCCGACCACCCAGGTAAATTCTGGGGGGAACCAGGCCGGGCGTCCGCCCAGCCAGTAAGGTTCAATGCTCCCCCCGGCGCCGATCACATTGGGGTGTTCAAAACACTCACTCAGCCGCTCCAGCCAGTCCGGCTGCGCTTCGGCGTCATCGTCAGTGAAGGCGAGGAAAGGCTGGCTGGCTACGGCTACGCCGCTGTTCCAGGCTCCACTGGAGCCGCGCGGCCCATGGTTGTCGATCACCACGACGTCCGGAAAGCGTTGCTGAACATTGACCTGCAGGGCAGGGTTGTGGTCCACTACGATGATGATCTCAGCCGGGTTGAGCGTCTGATTCTGAACGGCGTTTACGGCGCAGACCAGATCATCCCAGCGTTCTCGGGTATAGGTTCTCAGGATCACGGAAAAGGGCTGCCCACCTGACATGTGAATAAATCTGTAATTCAATCAACCTATGCTGAGCGATAACCGGAAGGAAAGCCGCGAAACCCAATGTACTCTCCGGTTTTGCTGCGTTTCCGCCGGGCAATCGCTTCGGCAAAAATGGTGCGCAGGACGCGAGCGCCATCCGGGATGGTGCGCAGTTTACCTTCACCATAAAAACGGCTGCCTTCAAAACTGGGGACTTCGGTAATGCGCAGTTTAGAGCGAAGCGCCTGTAAATAAAGGGCAGTATCAATTTCAAAGCCGCAGAACCCATCCAGGCAGATCGTATCCAGGCAGTAGCGCCAGAACGCGTGGTAGCCGTAGCACAGATCAGTAAAGTGCGCTCCGAAGAGCAGGTTGACCAGGTGTACGAACATCCTGTTACCAAACTGGCGGTAGCGGGGCATATCGGTTGTTCCGCCGCCAGGAGCGAAGCGGCTGCCCTTTACAAAGTCGGAGCCTTCCATCAGGGCGGATACAAAGCGGGGGATTTCGCGTGGATCGTTAGAGCCATCGGCATCCATCACAAGAAGTATCTCGCCAGCAGCGGCACGGTAGCCCGCCTGCATCGCTGCACCTTTCCCGGGCTTTCTCTCTAACACGACCCGGATTGAAGGGAGCAGGCTGCGCGCGACTGAAATTGTGTTGTCCGTAGAGCAGCCATCAACGAGCAGTACTTCGGCAATCCATTCCATGGGCAGGTGAGGGAGCAGCAGCGGCAGGTTTGGTGCCTCATTCAGCGTCGGAATGATGACAGACACCGTTGGCCGTTTCGTGGGCTGGCGCGGGGCTGCCCTTGCTGGCTGTTCCCTTTGCATATCAGACTGCCGGTGACCCAGCAGGCAGCGGATACGTTCGATGAGTTCAGCGGGATGGAAGGGCTTGCGAACATAATCGGCCGCCCCGAGAGACAGCGCCCGGGCGGCCTGTTCACCGGATGTGGCGGCGGTCAGGAAAAGCACAGGAACGTTGGAGCGGGCATGGATGCGCTGGAAGGTTTCCCAGCCGTCCATGTCCGGCATCATCAGATCCAGCAGAACCAGATCAACAGGAGAGTGCTCAATAACCTGTAGAGCATTTTCTCCGCTGATCGCCAGGTGAACGAAAAAACCGCGGCGTTGAAGCAGCCATTCCAGCATGCGGCAGGTATCCACGTCGTCGTCCACGACAAGGATATGCCCATGGCAGTGAGGGTCACCTGCTGTATCACCCACGATGCTCCTCCTGATGAATCAGTGAAAGGCAGGCAGCTCCTGTCAGCCGGACTGACCGGGGAAATGAAGATTCCACCGCCATACCGGCCGGTGTGTATCTTATGAAATTGTCACCTGCTAATGTGGGATCAAACGGTTCGTGCGGGAATTATTGATAAGAAACCCCTAATGTTGCTGCATAGGATACCACAATCGAGAACAGCTGTCCAGAATAAAGTGTAAGTATCAATTAAATTGCAACATGCCATCTTTATACTGTGAGCATGGATTGAAGCGGGCTAAAAAGCAGCAGTCTGGGAGCTGGGGGTTAGTTCTCTTCTACGCAGCGCCGGTAGAAGAGAACTTCTTGAGCCGTTCATCGGTCTGCAGCGCCAGGTCAATGACACTGCCGGGGGCAAACTGGCTGGTGAAAAAGCGCAGGCCCTGCTCCTGGTCCGCCGGGCCGACGGTGCCGAGCAGTATCTCCTTACAGAATTCGGCCAGGTCCTGGACGATGCGCTCGAAGCGGTAATAGGTCAGAGCGGTGAGGTCGACCTCCGCAGGGCCATAGCCCTGGTAGAACAGCCTTTCCTCCCGCGGGGTGTTCCAGGTATCCCCGATCCCCGCCCCGATGAACATGAGGTCACGTTCTCTGGGTGCCAGCAGGGGCTGATCCCAATCGACGATGTAGAGGTCGCCGCGGGGTGTAAGCAGCAGGTTGCCGGCGTGGATATCGGTATGGCAGAGGACGGGCTGCGGCGGCTGGGAGCGCAGCGAAGCCGCAAGCTGCGAGGCGCGTTTGACCAGATGGCCGATTTCTTCTCTGTGCTCACGCATAAAAGCGGCCAGGCGAGAAGCTGCAGGGTTATCGAAGGTCTGGTGGACGACCATCTCCTGAAAATGGGTTAACTGCTCTCGCCAGTGTGAGGTGAAGGATTCCGTGGCGATGAGGCTGCGCAGCTCCGGTGGGAGAACCACGCTGTGAACGCGGCGCAGGGAGTCACCAAACAAGCGCCACTGCGCCCCAGTAAGCTTGATCTCGAAACCGCTGCGTCCTTCGATGAAGGGATACAGGATGCAGGTGTACTCCTTCAGCTGCGCCCAGAGGGCTCTATCCTTTGTGGGGAGCGGTGGGACAATCTGCTCGATGCCCTGCTGGTGGAGGAAATGCGGAAGCAGTACTGAGGCCTTCTCAAAGGCGCCGCGGCGCAGCTTGAGGAAATAATCACCCGCGCCCCGGGTGGTGAGGCGGTAAACGGCCGTAGACGCATCGGCGCCTAAAGGAAGGAAGTCCACGCCGGTGACCTGCAGGCCGTAGTTAGTGTGCATGCAGGCGGCGATTGCACTGTCAGGGATTTCGGGTTTTTCCAGCATGCGGAGATTCTACCGCGGGGGATGACCAGGTGGAAAACCGCTGACAGTCGAAGTGTCCTGCGGGTAACTCTTGCGGGCTGTGCTGCATGAGGATGCGAGTGATACCGCGCATCGCGGACGCTGATTAGCAGAGAGGCACGGCAGCTTTTGATGCAGGGAGCACGGGCACAGACGACCGGTTCCTTCAGCCTGCCTCTGCTGCACCGGCTGTCGTGCCGTTACAGCAGGGGTGTGAGAAGCGGGTAGATGACAGCATGCCCTGGTTGATGGAGATAGGGTACAGCTGGGGCAGGGCGTATTTATTATCTGCCAGTATCTGCCAGCCATGCCATGTGCCATTGGATACGGCATCTTCCGGAGGGAATACCTGAACCGGAAGGGGTTGACAAGCGACCGATGGTCGCTTTATAATTGGGATAGTAGCGACCGGCGGTCGCTAATGGAGGAGGACTATGCCGAAGGGAATTCCACTGACCGAAGAAGAAATCCATAACCGCAGGGTGGAGATCAGCCAGGCGGCCGTGCGGTTGATCCTGGAAAAGGGTTTTCAGGAGACTTCGATGCGCGAGATCGCCCAGGCGGCTGGAATGGGGAAGTCGAGCCTGTACGATTATTTCAGGACCAAAGACGAAATCCTGATCTTTGTCCTGGAGGAGAAAACCGCTGAATTGAACGAACGGGCGCGTGCAATTGCGAACCTGAACCTTCCGCCGGATGAGCGCCTGCGAAGGATCGAGCGGATGCACCTGCAGTTCATGCAGGAGAACCAGAACCTTTTCTCGCGGTTATCGTTCCAGGCACAGCGCCTGAAGGTTGAAAACCAGAAGCGAATTCAGAAAGGCCGCTACGCTTTCCAGGATATGGTGGCTGAGATTATCCAGGAAGGCATCGATCAAGGCATTTTTCGGGCGGTAAACCCGTTGAACAGCGCCCGCCTGCTGGTAAACAGCATCGTATCCGTGCTGTACACAACGCGCCCGACCGGAACACCAGAAGAGATGCAGGCTGAGGCAGTGGACATCTTTCTGAAAGGAATCAAAAAATGAACGCGTTTGTTTTACCCCTCTCCGATCGGGAAGCCACGCTTGAACGCACTGGCGGCAAAGGAATGTCGCTGGCGAAAATGGCCGCAGCAGGACTGCCCGTTCCGGGCGGATTTCACGTGACCACTGAAGCCTACCGCCGGTTTGTCGCTGTCAACGAGATCCAGCCGCGCATCCGCAGTGAACTCCTGGACATATCTGACCTCGACCCGGCTGCACTGGAGCAGGCAGCGAGCCGCATCCGCAGTTACTTCACGGCTGGCAGTACACCGCCTGAAATCAGCACGGCCATCGCGCAGGCATACCAGGCGCTGGAGGGCGCTCCGGTTGCTGTGCGCTCCTCGGCTACGGCCGAGGACCTGCCCTCCGCATCATTTGCAGGCCAGCAGGAGACTTTTCTCAATGTGAGCGGAACAGAAGCCGTGCTGGAGGCGGTGAAAAACTGCTGGCCTTCATTGTGGACGGCGCGCGCCATCGCCTACCGGATGCAGAACGGGATCGACCAAGAAAATGTCGCCCTGGCCGTGGTCGTACAGGAAATGGTGTCTGCGGATGCGGCAGGGATCCTGTTCACGGCCAACCCGGTCAACGGGAAGCGCAGTGAAATAGTGATCAACGCTGCCTGGGGCCTGGGCGAGGCGGTGGTCTCGGGCGCAGTGACTCCTGATACGCTGCGAGTCGACAAGGCCACCGGCCGGATCCTGGAGCGTGAAATTGCAGAAAAACTGGTGATGACCGTGCGCAGCGAGCAGGGGACGTTCGAGCAGCCGGTGCCGGCCGCGCGCCAGAAGCAGGCGGTTCTGAACGCGGCACAGGCCGCAGAACTGGCCCGACTGGGGGTGAAGATTGAGGAACTCTATCAGGGACCCATGGACGTGGAATGGGCGCTGGCGAACAATCGATTCTACATCCTGCAAGCTCGCCCGATCACAGCCCTGCCGCCGGAGTGGAAGCAGCCAGATCCGCAGGCGAGCTATACACGCGGCAGCCTGGCGGAACATACACCCAGCCCGGTCTCACCGCTGTTTGCCACCTTTGGCCTGGATATCGCCAACCAGGCGACCTTCGAGGTTTGGGAACGGTTTATGGGCAGGAGCGCCCGGGACCTCGTCCCCGAAGGCGGCATCTACCAGACGGTCAACGGCTATGTATACCTGGGGATCCGTCTGGGCGGGCTGCGCTGGCTGAACCTGATGAAGATGACGATCACGGGGATAAAACCCATCCTGAGCGGGAGCGTAAAACGCTGGCAGGAGGCGCATGAGGAATTCGCTGCAGTGGTGGAGAAGGAAGCCCGGCTGGATCTGCAGGCGCTCTCCCCTGGCCAATTACTGGAAGCAGCGGAACGGGTGTTCAGCGCCGCGTGCCGCTATTACACCGTCATCCAGACGACACTCCCGGCAGCCTCTATGAGCGAGCTGCTGTTCAACAAGATGTACGCGCGTATCCAGCGGCGGGGGAAAGATCCGGACGCCCTGACCTTCCTGCTGGGCTTTGATTCGGCGGCACTGCGAGCAGAGAAATCGCTGTATGATACTGCCGAATGGGTGCGCACGCAGCCCGCTCTTGCCCGGTATGTGGTCAGCTCCACTACAGCTGCGCTGGAAGCAGACCTGCTGCGGGAAGATGCACCCGCCGGTATCTCTGAAGGTGTGTGGAGCGAATGGCGGAGACGGATCGCGGAGCACCTGGAGGTTCACGGGCGAACTGCTTACGACTTCGACTTTGCCAACCCCACTCCACAGGAAACTCCGGGGGCGGCGCTGGATACCGTGAGAGCATTCCTGGAGGGGAAGGCCGAAAACCCGTACGAGCGCCAGCAGCGATATATCGCAGCGCGCCAGCACGCCGAGGCCGCTGTGCTGGGCCGCCTGCGAGCGCCGGTCAGGGGCCTGTTCGAGAAGCTGCTGCGCTGGGCACAGGAAACCGGGCCCATGCGTGAAGACAGCATCTTCGATATGGGCATGGGGCACCCGCTGCTGCGGCGAATCTTCGGCGAGCTAGGCCGCAGGTTTGCTGCAGGAGAGGCGGTTGAAAAGGCGGACGATATCTACTGGCTGGAAAAGCGGGAGGTGGAGGACCTTACCGGTGCGCTGGAGCGGCAGGCCTCTCTGCCCGATATGAGGGAGCATGTCGCGAAGCGAAAAGAAACCTGGATGACTTTCCGTAGAGCAGCCCCACCTGTAATGCTGCCGGAGACATCGAAACTGTCGCGTTTCATACCGGGAGGAAAGCCAGAAAAGATTGAAGGAAAGATGGTGTTAAAAGGCATCGGCACGAGCGGCGGGGTGGTAAAAGCTCCGGCCCGTGTGCTGTTCAGCCCGGAAGATTTCGACCAGATGAAACCCGGCGACGTGCTGGTCGCCGTCACCACGACGCCGGCGTGGACGCCGCTGTTCGCCAGGGCCTCGGCCGTGGTAACCGACATCGGCGGCCCACTGAGCCACAGCAGCATTGTGGCAAGGGAATACGGGATCCCGGCAGTGATGGCCGCACAGAACGCCACGCGCCTGGTCCGCAGCGGGCAGATCATCACGGTCGACGGCAACACGGGAACGGTAACCCTGGATGAATAAGCCGGCTGCTTTACGGCAGGCTGTCCGAAAGCCGGTGCTGATCCTGAGCTTCACCATGCTGGTGGTCTCTCTGGGATACAGCATGGCGCTGCCGGTGATGCCTTTTTACATCGAACGTCTGGGCGCCGGGGGGCGCGAGATGGGCTGGCTGACCGCATCTTACGCTATGATGCAGTTCATCTGTGCCCCCTTGTGGGGGGTGCTGTCGGACCGCATCGGGCGCCGGCCGGTGCTGACGGCCGGGGTGCTGGGGTATGCTGTGACGCTGCTGATGTTCGGCCTGGCCAGCAGTTACTGGATGCTGTTCGCGGCGCGCTCACTCTCGGGTATCCTCTCTTCGGCCACGATGCCCACTGCGATGGCCTTTATCGGCGACTCGGAGGTCGAGGCAGAACGAAGCCGGGGAATGGGCCAGCTGGGTGCTGCGATGGGGCTGGGCGTGGTCATCGGCCCGCTGTTCGGTGGGCTGCTTTCGGCTGAGATCCTGGCGCTGCCCTTCTTTGTAGGGGCCGGCATGGCTTTTCTGGCGTTTCTGCTGGTGGTTTTCGTGCTGCCCGAACCCCTGCAGCCGGTCAGAAGCAGCAGGGACGGAGGGTTGATTAATAGAGAGATAAGGAGGATTCTGTTTACCCCGGCCGGGGCACTGCTCCTGCTGGTCTTTTTACTGAGCTTCGGGATGACCGGCTACCAGGGGATCGCGGGGCTGTATGTGGTGCATAAATTCAACTTCAGCACGCAGCAAGTGGGCTCGATGTGGATGGTCATGGGCGCAATGCTCGTGGTGGCACAGGGGATGCTGGTCAGCCCGCTAACACGGCGCTTCGGAGAGCCGGCATTAATTGCGGCCGGCTGCGCAGCGGCAGCACTCGGCCTGCTGGGGTTGTCGCTGGCAGGGGGGTATGGATCCACGCTGGCAGTGCTGGCTTTCTTCTCGCTGGCGCTGGGGGTTATTGGACCGGCGTTAAATGCTTACTTATCCAGATTTGCCGGTGACCGGCAGGGGACGGTCATGGGGTTGAACAGCGCGGCCGGCAGCCTGGGAAAGGTGGCAGGACCACTGGCGGCGGGGTATCTCTATGAAGTCAACATCGAATACCCGTTTGGCAGCAGTGCGGCTGCACTGCTTCTGGGGGTGGTGGTGTTTGCGGCCGGGCTGCGCAGCAGGAAGGGGATAACGAATTGATTTCCTATCGCCCGCTTCGACAGGGCAGCAGGTTTTTGCCGCCTGACCACGCGCTGCGGCTGCGCTGTGCCCATGGCAATGGGACCCCGGCATGGTTAAAGATAACAGCGCCCAACAATGGGCGCTGTTCCAAAATCTCGAGAGGAATAATGACAGTGAATGGGCAGGCTAATCGCTGGATGAGCCTGTCCCGGAGCTGGAAGAATCAGATTTTGAGGCTTTCGTCTCGTGATCAGACTTTCCGTTTCCAGATCGACCTGCACCGGAGGGGGAGCGGTGGTCTGTAGCGTAAAAACCAGACCCCTTGAACACGATCCCGACAGGCTGGTAGACTTTACGCAGCGATTTCTTGGAGCATTCGGGACAGCGTGTCAGAGGCTGGTCGCTGAATTTTTGCTGACGTTCGAACTGCACCCCACAGTTCTCACACCGGTACGTGTATACTGGCATACTTCACCTCAACCTGATTACCTTGAACAGAGGTTAATCGCAACACCGCATTATAGCGCGCCCGATAAGGGCTGGCAAGAGTCATAGCGGAAACTCATATAATCCTCATATATTTTGTATACTCAATTCTCCCGGTAAAACGGAATGGTAAAGGAAAAGATGCTGCCGCCTCCGGGCCGGTCTTCGACAAAGATTTGCCCGCCGTGAGCCTCAACCGCCAGGCGGCAGAAGTTAAGTCCTAACCCCGAGCCTTTGCGGCGGGTGCTCTGCACAGGGACGCGGCTGAAGCGTTCGAATATCTGCTCGCGATATTCCGCAGGGATTCCCGGCCCGGTATCACTGACGCGCACAACCAGCATTTCCTCTGAGAGCGGCTCAGCGCTGACTGATATCAGGCCTCCCTCCGGGGTGAATTTCATGGCGTTATCCACCATGTTAATCAGAACCCGGCTCAATTTTTCGGCATCGGCTTTGATTTTGGGTAACCCGTTGGGAATTTCGTTCAACAGCGTGAGGCTGAACTCTGCAGCCTGCTGCGAAAAATCAGCCAGAACTGCACTGGCCTGCTGTTGAAAATCCACTGGCGCCAGGTTGAGCTCCATTTTGCCGGACTCCATCCTGGCAATATCCATCAAAGACTCGACCAGACCGAGAATGCGCCGGGCGCCGCGGTGAGCCACGCTGAGCGCTTCGAGAGGGATACTGTGGTCAGGATTGTCCGGGTCCAGCTCAATCTGGGCCATCTCGATTGCACCCATCACGGCGCCCAGCGGAGAGCGCACGTCGTGTACGATGGTCTCGGTGATGAACTCGCGGGCCTGTTCCAGACGGAATTCTTCGCTGATGTCGCGCAGCACCATCATCCAGCCGGCAACCTGACCATCCTGGCCGCGCACCAGAAGCGAGCTCCTTTCCAGAACCTGGTCTTCTGATCCTGAAGGGCGTTTTAACATGACTTTTGGCAGCTCGGGGTATCCTCCACGGGCCAGTGCCTGTACCAGGTCCTGCACCTGTGCGGGCGTCAGGCCGAAGATGTCCAGGATAGACGGTGCGAGGGAGGTCAGGTTTTTACCGGTTAGTTCCGCCAGAGGAAGCCCGGTCAGCCTGTGGACGGCTTCGTTGACGACGAGGATGGAACCGTCCGGGGACGTCATCAGGATCCCTTCCTGTACCGAGTTGATGACAGCATCGAGGCGATCGCGGCTGCGGGCCAGATCGGTATAGTAAAGCCGTGCATTGGAAACTGCCTGAGCAGCCTGGGAAGCAAAGGTCTGCAGGAGCTCGATTTCCTCGCTGCTGAAATGATGCGGCTGGTCGAAATAAACCGAGAGAAATCCGATCTGCCCTTCAGGGGTGCTGAGTGGAAAATCGCCGTAAGCGCGCACCTGTTCCTGGACAAGATTGGCATAGAAATCCTGATCCAGCCCGGCGGTGGTGATGTCGGACACAAGCTGCGGCTGCCCGGTTTGCAGGCAGTGGGTAAGCCCGTTCTCCGCACTGTGATACGACGATGTGCGGCGGAAGAATTCGGGCGATAACCCGTGCGCGTGGGCTAGCCGGATCTGATCTGAATCCGAATCGAGCAGAAAAACCGCCGCTCTGCTGCTGCGGGTGAAGAGCGCCGCCGAGCGGCAGACCTGATCGAGCACCTCCTGGGGTTCCAGGCTGGCGCTGATCATCCTGCTGATCTGGTTAAGGGTCTCCAACTGAGCGGCGCGGCGCTGCGCCTGCTCATAAAGAAGTGCGTTTTCGATGGCTACGCTGATGGGGCCAGATAGCGTAAGCAGCAGGTTGAGGTCGTTCTGTGTAAAGGCAGAGCTTTCGTCGACGCTGAAAAGGGCCAGGCAGCCAATGGATCTCTCGGAGGCGATCAGCGGTACACCGATCCAGGCGGTGGGCGTCACCTTGCTGGGCGCCAGTTCGACCTGGACCTGCTGGTGGGCCCTGGGATTGATGATCAGCGGCTTTTTTTCCAGGATCACCCGGTCGGTGAGGCGGTTTTCAAGGGGGCGTGAGGGCCATTGATCTCGCTGGCCGGCGCGTACAGCCAGCGGATAGGAAATGCTCTGTGCTTCGGCATCATAGAGTGCAACGTAGAAATTATTCACTGCCAGCAGCTGGGTGACCTGACGCTGGATGGTCTCGAGAAGTTCATCCAGGTCGAGGGTAGAACGGAGCGCTTCGCTGACCTGGAGAAGGGTGGCTGCTTCGCCGGTGCGGCGCTGCAGGTTTATCTGGATGCTGACAGCCTGGAGGATAAGCGCGGCAGTCAGAAAGGCAACGCATCCCAGGAGGAGCAGAGAGCCTGTCTGTATGGAGGGGGAGCTCAACACCGAGGCGAGGACCATCGGCAGAGGCAGGATCTCAAAGGCGGCCAGAGAAAGCAGATCCTGTCTTGAGACCGGGTTGCCCGGGCGCCAGCTGTGAGCACCGAACAGATACAACCCGCCGTGCAGCAGGGCAAAAAGCAGCAGCGGAGTTAACAGAGAGAAAGGGTCAGACGTGAACTGCAGCCGGTTCTGAGCACCGGAAGTGAAACCGGTGAGCAGGAGGGTCAACAATAGGGGCAGCAGCACTCTACCGATAACGCCAGCGACTGGGCTCCATCCGGAGCGGGGGAGGGCGGGTAATGGAGAGATGCGGTGGCTGAGCAGACGGCGCAGCAGCCAGCCCAGTAAAATGCCCAGCGTGCAGGCCCATCCGGCAGCCGCCCCTCCGGCGAGCAGGCCGGTCGCCAGCGCGAGAGCATGAACCAGATAGACTTTATCTTCCAGCAGCGGCAGAGGAAAAAGCACCAGGAGGGCCGTGAAGAGCAGGCAAAGCAGGCCGTACAGAAAATCTACCCCCCCTGCAGGCATGCGCAGCGTGGTGTAGACCAGCAGGTCCAATCCGGCAGCAGCCATCAAACGGTGCTGGATCCCCTGGCCGGTAGGGTATGAGGACGGGCGGTTTTTCTCTGCCATGATTACCAACGATAAGCTGCCCCAATTTCTTTGAACAGAGATCCTGATCAGGACAGCAGGTATGCAACCTGAGAATCAGTTTTCCGGTGTCCGTGTGGGACGCGGTGTGCGCGTCGCAGGCCTGGAAGTGTTCTGCGGCGAGGGTGTGGGGGTGAAAAGCGCTTCCAGGCGATCCCGCGCTTCTGCGGCCCAGCCGTCCTCAAGAGACGAGGGGGGAAGGGCCAGCAGTGCCTGCCAGTCCTGAGCTGCACGCGAGAGGTTACCTGACGCTTCATAAACCTGGGCCCGGTAGTAATAGGTCTGGGCCAGCTCGGCGTCATTTGCAGCCAGATTCTGGCTGGCGTTGAGCAGGCTGCGGGCTTCGTCCAAGCGGCCAGCTGCAAACAGAGCCCGCCCCAGGCCAAGCTGAATATCAAAAGATGCACTGCCGCCGAGACGGCGAGCGGCGAGGAAGTCGTTTACGGCCTGCTGGCCATTGTCGAGCACCAGGTGTGCATGGCCGCGGAAATAATACGCCTGTTCCAGGCGGTCATCAAGGGAGATCGCCTGGTCGAGCGCGGCGACAGCTTTGGTGTAGCGACCGGAGCGGTAGTAAGCTTCTCCGAGCCATGCCCAGGCGGCTGCGTCCTCCCCTGCGTACTGCGTATAGACTTCTAAAGCCTGTGCGGCCTGCTGCGGATCACCGGTCTGCAGGGCTGCCTCGCCGAGCAGGCGGTAGGCCGGGAGCAGGGTCTGGTCCGCCTCCAGCGCCCTGCCGGCATGTTTAGCGGCGGCGCGCAGGTTCCCCTGCTGGAACGCGATCTGACCGCTGTACAGCTCCACCAGCGGCGATTCGGGTAGCAGCTCCTGGGCCCGGGTCAGGTCGTCCTGCGCGGCATCCAGTTCGCCCTGCTCGAGAAGGAAAGCGAGGCGCTGCAGATAGGCCTCACCAAAATCGGGCGCGTACTCGACCGCCAGGTCCAGATCTGCGCTCACATCCGCACGCGGGCTGTCTTCTAAAAGGGCGCGGGCACGACCCAGGTATGCCGGGCCGAACTCCGGATCAACTTCCACAGCCTGATTATACGCTTGAACGGCGAGTTCATAGGATCCCGTCAGGCGATAGCACTCGCCGATGTAATAGTAAATGTCAGGAGAACCGGGTTCAATTTTTGCTGCCTGCTGGAAGAACTCCAGCGCGGTTTGCAGGTCGCCGCGCAGGAAGGCGCGCTCACCGCTGCGGAATGCCTCGGTGATGGGGTGCGGCGTGGTGACAAACAGAGGGGTGGGTGTGTATGTGATTTCCGGTATGAGAGCCAGGGAGGCCTGGCCTGCGGACGTGGGCTGCGGGGTTTCTCTGCCGCCTTTGCCCGATGAGATCATGGTGGGTGTGGTTGTGAACGTGGGCGAAGGACCAGGTGTGTGGGAGGGCCGGCTGGCTATGGCACTGGGACGGCGGCCAAAGCCCGTCAGAGCAGCAGCGATGAACCCGGTAACCAGGATGAGGGTCCCTAACAGCAGGATCAAACGGCCGGGTGTGCTGGTCCACAAGCGGCGCAGTCCTGTTGGGGCAGATGCTTCCGGAATGCCTGCCGACCAGCTGCGGCGGACCACCGGCCGGACAGTCGTTTCAGCAGGCGTAGAAACCCCGAGCAGGACCAGACCATAGCGGGCAGCCGATGCATCCGGATCGATGTTGAGGACGGACTGCAAGCAGTAGATCTGCTCCTTGCGCGTCTCAACCACGGCGCTCATCCAGAGCCAGTATTCGGGGTTGGAGGGATCCGCCCGCAGCAGGCGGGTGAGCAGATCTCTGGCGCGCGCCTGCTGACCGCGGCGCACCGCCTCGATGGCTTCCTGCAGCATTACGTTTTCAGACATACCTTTTCCTGCCGGCAGTAATACAAGTTTAAAAAAGGCGCAGTCGAGGCCCAGCGGCTGCGCCTTTATCCGGCCGCCGGTGTGACTGCTGCCCTAATTGTACAGGCGGTATAATCGATTTTATGCGCAACTTACCGAATTGTAAAAAGCAGGAGCGCCGGCGCAGGCCCCTGCAATCGCGGCCGGTTTCCACCCGGCTGGCCGCGGTGTGTATTGTGTTTTCAGTGCTCTTCGCGGCCTGCAGCCCGGCCCCTACAGAGACTGTGCTGACCAGCCCGACCGAACTTCCGCTAACCCCCTTTCAACTGTCCACCAGCACCCCTTCACCCACGACTGCCAGCACCGGCCTTGAGGTAATCAGAGAGCCCTCAGCGACCATGCGCCCGCTGCCCTCGCCGACCCCGCTGACCTACGAGGTCAAGCAGGGCGATACGATGCTGGCGATTGCCCTGCGGTACGGCGTATCCCTCGAAGCGATGCAGGAAGCCAACCCGGACGTCGATCCTAACTTCCTTTCTGTGGGGACGGTATTGAAGGTCCCAGCCGGCCAGCCCGGGGCTGCCCTGGGCACAGCGACCGAAATCCCGACCGTGACGCCGGTGACGATGGAGGTGGACCCGCCGCGCTGCTATCCAGCTGGTGATGGTGGATTCTGGTGTTTCGCAGCTCTGCACAACAACCAGACGTACGCGGTTGAAGGGGTATCCGGCTGGATCGAAGCGGCCGGGGAGAGTGGAAGCGGCGAGATCCATGCAAAAGAAGCCTCCCTGCCGCTGAATGTGCTGCCGCCCGGGGAGGTACTGCCTTTAATGGTTTATTTCTCCGCCGATGAAGTGGAGGACGCCCGAGAACTGGCGGGTGTGAGCGCACGCCTGCTGACCGCACTACCGGTCAATCCGGGAGATCTGCGCTACCTTCCCGTCGGGGCTTCTGACCTGCAGGTTGAAATCGATCCAGAGGGGCGGTCCGCATGGATCGAAGGGCGGATTGAGCATCTGGCGCCTACAGCGACGCTTCCACCGCCCACTGCAACGCTCACGCCAACCATCACTTCGACCGCGACGGGGACGGTGACCCCGGCCCCGATCCTGCCGCCGCTGCCGCCAAGCGCGACGCCGACACCTTTCCTGACGGCAACACCGGCGCCAGAGCGGCAGACGGAGCAGGTCTGGGTGGCGGCCATCGCCTACGGGCCGGAGGATGAGATTGTGGGCGTGCGCAAGTGGGATCTTATCGTTTCGCTTGCAACCGGTGAGGAGACGACTTTCGAGGGAGAGGTGTACAGCGCCGGCCCGCCGATCGAGAGGATTGAAGTGCTGCTGGAAGCGCAGTGACAGCAAGCCGCCTGCTCGCAAACCCGGGCAGGCGGCCTGATTTTTATTCCAAAAAATGAAAATCTGATCCGGGGGGGAAGGGGGAAGGGCCGCGCTCGAAGGAGAAGCCGGCGGCACCGCGATGGCCACCGCCGCCGTATCTGCGGGCGATCTCGGAGACGTCGATGCTGCTGGAATACAGGGTTACGAAGGTGAACAGGCCCCCGTTCTGGCGGCCATCCACATAGCAGTAGACCAGGGGGTAGCCCAGTTCCTGCCCACAGACACCCATTTCACCGCTGCCGCGCTGGTTAATTGCCAGCGTGCGGTGGCCGTCGAAAATTACGGGGAAGCCGTGCTTTTCCACCTGGCGGCGGATCTCTTTGAGCCGGGCATCACGCAGCACCCGACCGCGTTCGATCAGCGCGGCGACGAGCTGTGGATCGTCATCCAGCAGTGGAACCCACAGGGCGTCATTGGTTGGAGAGGTGTCTTCCTGGTGAAGGCCCTCGTCGAACGGGCCGGTGTCGGCCTCGGCCCAGCGCCAGATATCGCGGTCGCCCACCAGAACGACAGCCCGGGGGAGCGGCTGATCCGGAAAGAAGCAGCGCCAGGTGAGCACGCAGGCGGCTTCCGAGATGTCGCGGATGCCGGGCCAGCCCTGTGAATCCTGATGCAGCTCCTCAATGGCGGTGATGTGGTGGTCAATCCAGATCAGCTCGCGCTCGCCGGCGATGCGGCGCATATCTTCCGGAGGCAGGCAAAAGTCGACAACAACCACGGTATCCGCCGCCTGAATGGCTTCCCGGGGCAGCGGGTCGCCGTGGACCATTTCGTGCATTACAACGTCCGGGCCCAGAGCGCGCCGGACAATGGCAGCGGAAAGCCGCCCGTCGGCGTCGTTATGATGGATGCAAAGTATTTTCTTATCGTCGGGCATCGATGATTCCGGTTCAACCCATGGCAATTACGAGGGGGACGGGGGTGAAGACCAGGAAAAAGATGATCAGGCCCAGCGCCGCCACAACTTTGCGAGGTGGATCGAGCTGGGTAATCTGGTCGAGAGGTTCGGCGTGCAGGCGGCCCAGGAAAAAGATGATCAGTGCCCACAGCCACCAGCCGCTCCATACAAAGCCTAACAGGACGAGCGCGACGAGGATAAAGGGCAGCAGAGAGCGCACCCGCCGGCCCAGGAGCACATAAAGCAGGTGACCGCCATCCAGCTGGCCGGCCGGGATCAGGTTCAGGGCGGTCACGAGCAGGCCGGCCCAGCCAGCAAAAGCGACCGGGTGGATCATCACATCGACGCCGCCCAGCGGCAGCGGCTGGCCGGTGAAGAAATAGCGAATCCAGTAAGCTGCCGGCGAGAGCCCGCCGTAGCTCTCGGGAGTGGGCAGTAGCTGACCAAAGACCAGATATTTGGAGAGCAGGTATAAAACCGAGTTGCCCTCAAGTTGAATACCCTGGCCGGGACCGGGGATTTCGATCACGCTCAGCTCAGACAGGGAAAGGCCGAGGAGCAGAACCGGAATGGCCACCACCAGCCCGGCGAGTGGCCCGGCAACGCCGATGTCGAGCAGGACGCGCCGGTTCCTGGGGGGCTCTTTCAACTGGATAAATGCCCCGAGGGTCCCGAAGGGGCTCAGTGGAAAGGGAATGAAATAGGGTAGGGTAACATGGGTGCGGTGGTAGCGACCCGCCAGATAGTGACCGAACTCGTGAGCAAGCAGTATGGCCAATAGGCTGACTGCGAAGGGCAGCCCGCTCCAGATGCTGCTGAGCAGGCTCTCCAGCAAACCGCCCTGCGCAGGCATCTGGAAAGACTGCAGTGCACCGCTGAAGATCATGCTCATCAATGTCAGCACGAACAGGAGTACGTTGACCCAGGGATTGGAGCGGCTGGGGTTGATCACACCCTGCATGAGCAGAATGGTGTGACGACCTTCTTCTATGCGGAAGAGCGGGGTTACATTGAGCGGGCGCAGACTTTCGGCAAGCCGGTCATAAGCCTCGGCTGAATCGCCATACAATTCGCCGCGATAGCGGACCAGAAAAGGCTGGCGAGCGCTGCCCACGGTGATATCTTCGATGCGCATCTCACGCGCAATCAGATGCGTGTATGAATTCTCATCCGTCTGGTTCAATAACTGGGTTTCTGCTGATAACATAGACTCGTTCAACTCATGATGCTGTCTACCGGCGCCAGTCCCCCTGACAATCGATCAGCGCATGGATATAAATAAAGAATCTCAGGCGGGAGTGGATGGGAGTCGAACCCACCGCGGCCCGCAACGCGCCCCGCCACCGGTTTTGAAGCCCGGGGAGCCCACAGGGACCCAACCACCCCCCTGCAAAGATATGTATCAATTAAGCATACCCCAAGGGGAGCGTTTTCACAAGATTGAACGCTCTTTTCTTATGAGCGTCTTACGATCAGGCTCTACGGATATGATCGCTGTGGATGTCTTCAATATAGGGGATAAAGGCGCTGACATCCTTTCCGAGACAGAGGCGCTGGTAATAGGTGCGGGCAATATCACCCTGCTGTTCAAGATTAAAGGAATGGATGGTGGCGTTCGCAGCACGGCGCTGTTTCAAACCTTCTTCACCGCCGAAGTCGTAAGCTGCGCCGCGATCTTTGAACTGAGCAGACAGGGCCTTTAGCAAATAACGCCACCCCATCTGCTGATACTGCCAGGCGTGGGTTAATTCGTGGATCAGCCAGCAGATCAGATAATGTTCAAAGTCCTGAGGTGATACCGGATGGTCCGGCAGTCGAACCGGGAAGATACAGTGATTCCCCAGGGTGATAGCGTTGGCATGACCGGTCTGCGGCATGCGCTTCAGCCAGCGACCGATCCCGTCAATACGGTTGGGCCAGGGGCTGCACTCGTGGATGCGGACGCGGTCGTAATCCAGCCGGTCACGAAACACACGGCGGGCTTCTTCGATTTCCCAGGGATGCATCCTGCGGGAAAAAGGCCGGCAGCGTTCTGAAGCGTCCATCGGTTCTATTTCTTATATCATATTTTGGCTCTCATTTATAGAGTATTAACCCTGCAGATAGTGCTCACAGAACCCGGCGATTATCCAAAAATAATCCCCAATTAAATTGACACATCCCCGACTTATTGCTAAAATTTCCCAGTTAAATTGAAAAGCCTGTTATCAGCCATTTACTCAATCAGGGGAATAACGGGTTCGCCCGTCAGGGGGAAACGAAAAAGACGAAGCAGCACGCGGCGCCAGACATCTTTCCATTGTTATGGTGTACCGTGGAAATTTGCAAGAAGGAGCTAAAGGATGGAAACGCAAGATTTGCTGAACCGCGTAAAAGAAGATGACGTCAAGTTTATTTCACTGCAGTTCACCGACGTTACCGGCGCCGTAAAAAGTGTCGACATACCCAGCCACCGTCTACAGGAGGCGCTGGAGGACGGAATATGGTTTGACGGGTCTTCTGTTGAGGGCTTTTCCCGCATCCAGGAGAGCGACATGCGCCTGGTGATCGATCCAAAAACCTATACCGTGCTGCCATGGTCACCTCTTGAGATGCGCAGAGCACGGGTGTTCTGCGATATTTACCAGCCGGATGGGACTGAATTTCCCGGCGACCCACGGGGAACGCTTAAGCGTACACTTGCAAGGTTGAAGGAGGAGCGCGGCTGGATTTTCAATGTCGGCCCTGAGCCCGAATTCTTCCTGTTCAAGCGCAACGGGCCACAGGCCATCCACCCGGTGCCGCATGATGTGGGGGGATACTTTGATTTCTCCGCCAATGACGACGCTGTGCGGGTGCGCACCGAACTGATGGGCGCCCTGGCTGGTATGGGACTGGAAGTGGAGATGGGCCATCACGAAGTGGCTCTGGGCCAGCACGAGATCGATTTTCGCTTTGCCGATGCCCTGCAGACGGCGGATAATGTGCTCACGTTAAAGTACACTGTCAAGGCGATCGCCGCCCAGCACGGGCTGGTGGCGTCGTTCATGCCAAAGCCGATCTTTGGCATCAATGGATCCGGGATGCACTGCCACCAGTCACTGTTCGACACCCAGGGCCGGAACCTGTTCTTCGATGAGCAGGACCGCTACTGCCTGTCGCCGCTGGCATACAACTTTATCGCCGGGCAGCTGCTGCACGCCCGAGCGCTTTCGGCCGTGGTGGCGCCCACCGTCAACTCGTACAAACGCCTGGTGCCGGGATACGAAGCACCGGTGTATATTGGCTGGGCACAGATCAATCGTTCGGCCCTGATCCGCATCCCACAGTACACGCAGGGTCGCAACCAGTCGATCCGTGCGGAGCTGCGCTTCCCCGATCCCTCGGCGAACCCCTACCTGGCCTTCACCGTGATGCTGGCTGCGGCCCTGGACGGCATCGATCGCACGCTGCAGCCGCCGGAGGCGCTGAACAACGTGAATATTTACCATCTCACCCCGGAAGAGCGAGAGGAAAGGGGTATTCAGGAACTGCCCGGTTCGCTGGCCGAAGCGCTGCGTGAGCTGGAACAGGACACAGTCCTGCAGGAGGCACTGGGGCCTGTGCTGTGTGAAGCTTTCCTGCGTGAGAAATGGTCCGAAGTGGAAGAATACCGCATGAAGGTGACCGACTGGGAGCTGGAACGCTACCTGGAACTTTCCTGAGGAAAACGTTGATTAATAGAAACAGGCCAGGCGCCGCGGCGCTGGCCTGTTTTGCTGTCAATTAAACGCTGCCGCTGTGGTTCTGGTCGGGGACAATGTAAATCAACGGCAGGCTGAGCAGGGTCATGCCGTACTTGACGATCAGATTAAAGAGGAAGATCTGCCAGACGACCGGCCAGGGCAGGGTGATAGCAAAAGCGCCCACAGCAAAAATTAAGTTATCCACTGGAACGCTGACCCCATTGCTGACCAGCACGCGCAGCCACTGAAAACGCCGGGTGATACGGGTGACGAATACGTGGTACACCTCGGTGTCGACCAGCTCGCTGACCACCTCGGCGATTATAGATGCAAGGGTGATGCGCCATACCGGCGAGAGGATGGCGCTGAATTCTTCTCCCAGCCCCCAGGATGGGTCACTGGGGACGGCGGCGGCCCACATTAAGTAGGCGGCCATGAGCAGGTTGATGGCGCCGGCGGTGACGATCAGAATGCGAGCGCTGGCTTTGCCCAGCAGCTTGTGCACCAGATCGCGCAGGGTGAAGGTGACCGGGTAGATGAACGTGCCCATATCTACCGCCAGGCCAAAAACCAGCCCGATCTTCAGGCTGGAGATGTCGGAGAGCATCTGCGCGGCGATATAGGCAGCAATCACCAGGATAGCCGCAGTAGGGATCACCACGGCGGCTGATGCGCTCAGCGAGGTTTCTCCCCCCTGCTCAGTTGTACGGGTAATCGAGGCGGACAAATATTACTCCTTTGTTTTGGTAAGGCGGGTGACTGCGACCGCCGGACGGCTGGTTAACGCTTCCCGGAAATCGAGAGGTTATTAAGATGCACTTTTGACCAGCCGGCAAAAAGCGCATTCCCCCGGTGCGGTGGTTGGCTGACCGCAGCTCGGACAGGTGTGCAGCAGTTCCACCTGAGGATCCGCCTGGGGGGCAAAGAGGCCTTCCTCACGAGCCTGAAGAAACCTCAGGTAAAACGACAGTTTAGCCCCCGGCCGGTCTTCCTCCAGCCGGTTGAGAATTTCTTTGTAGTACAGCGACTTGGACCCGACGGAGTGGGGACACTCCTCGTAAATATACTCGATGCCGCGCAGCAGGGCATAAGCGGCCATTTCGCGCTCGTAGAAACGGCAGAGAGGTTTTACCTTGCGCACCAGTCCGGGGCGGTTGGCCTCCAGCACCGGGCTCTGGCGGACGAGATAGCCCGGGATCCAGTTCAGGGTGTTGCCAAACAGGACGGCAGCTTCATCGTCCAGATTATGGCCGGTGGCGAGCACGTCGTAGCCGCCCTCGCGAGCCACGCGGTTCATGATATGGCGCTTGGCCATGCCGCAGACGGCGCAGGGCTTACCTCTGCCGCGCGTGGTGCGGTCGGCCATCTCGGGGATGGTTTCCCCGTACTGCTGATCCACGTCCACGATGTGCAGGCGGAGGCCGCGCTGGGCAGCAAACTGCTCGCTCAGCCGCTGCGATTCGGCCGAGTAACCGATGCCTTCATCGATACCCAGACCTATATAGAGCCCATCGGCCTGATATCCCAGACGCCAGAGGATATCCCACAGGGAAAGGGAATCCTTGCCACCGGAGACGGCTACCAGGATGCGCTCCTGCGGGGTAAACATTTTGTATTTTTTGATGAAGCGCTGGGTCTGCTCCAGGATCCAGTCCAGGTAGTGCTCTTTGCAGAGGGCCAGCTTGTGCTGGCGCATATTAATAACGGCTTTCGCGCCGCATTTCCGGCATTTCATGAGCGGCCGGCCTTCTCGTTCCCAGCGCCCCCGGAAATAACCGGGACGAGTTTAATTGTCTCCCCCTCGTGCAGGATTTCGTCATCCGTGAGCAAGTCACCGTCGCGTGTGGCCAGGTAGGCCTCGGGCTGCAGGTCGAGCTTTTTGAGCGTGTCTCGCACGGTCATCCCGGCGCGAACTTCGAACTCTTGATTGCGTAGAACCAGCTTAACAGACACCAGACAACCTCCAATAGACAATACTTCCGGCAGCATTCTACCTTGAGGGGAATTATCAGTCAACAACCGCCGTTTTTAAGTGTGGGTCTCCGACAGGCGTCACGGGCACGCAGATTGCACTGAGGGTATAATAGCCGTGCTTTTCCCGGAAACGAAACAATCAAATCGGGGACATCACTGACCTTCAAAGGAGAATCCAGTATGGTAGAGCGGATTGAATTCACCCGCAATTACTCTGATCTGAGCACCAACCAGGGCTTTCAATTCGAGTTTTACTGTGACCGCTGCGGCGGGGGATTCCGCACACGGTTCAAACCCTCGATGCTGGGGGCGGTCTCCGGTGCGATGGACACCGCCAGCAGTCTGTTTGGAGGCTTATTTGGAAAGGCGGCCGACCTCAGCGAGCGGGTGCGCTCTGCCTCCTGGGAAAAGGCGCATGACGATGCATTTTCCGAGGCCGCCAGTGAACTGCAGTCAGAGTTTGCCAAATGCCCGCGCTGCTCATCGTGGGTGTGCCGCAAAGACTGCTGGAATAAAGACCGCGGCCTGTGTAAGAACTGCGCACCCGACCTGGGCGTTGAAATGAGCGCGGCGCAGTCCAGCCGGACGGTGGAGGAGATCTGGGCGCACTCCAAGATGGCTGAAGAGGACCGCCAGATGCTGCAGGAGAAAAGCTGGCGGGAAGGGGTGCGGGCTTCCTGCCCGAACTGTGAAGCGCCCCTGGCGAAAAATGTAAAATTCTGCCCCGAATGCGGAGCGAAGATCAAAGGAGACCCGCACTGCACAGAGTGCGGAAGCAAGCTGCTGCCCGGTGCCAAGTTCTGCCCGGAGTGCGGGACGAAGGTGGGGGGCTGAAGCCTGAGAAAATAAACCCTACCGCCTGAGGAAAGACGCGCAAAAGGACAGCGAAGCGTGATAACCATTTGATGTCGCTGTGGGTGACGGGAATGTCGAGTCCCTGAACCGAGGATATTTGACTAGAATAAAAACTGCAATTCTGAAACCGACGAGGTGCCCAGGACTGTAACGGGGCCGGTGGTTGGGCTGAAATGCCCAGCGCCTGCTGGAGCGTAATCAAATTCAGGGCCACAGCAGTAATTGCTGTGGCCCGTTCCTTTAAGACAGTTGATTCATGAATAGAAATTTAAGGTTCCAGATGGACGGGCAACACTTTGTGTCCGGATCATTCGGTTTCGGGGCGGCTCACGAAAAATAAGCAGCCCGTCTGAAGCTTCACTGGCTGTTCGCGGGGGCGCCGGGATTGCCCATGTAAGGTAAAGACGGGTAGCTTGAAAAATGACGCTGCACCGGTTCATCGGAGGCGCTGGGAGTCTGGAGTATCAGTAGAAACTCGGCGACCTGGTCTGTGGTGTTGCGCCAGATATGGGGGAGATGCGCCTCAAACATCAGGAAATCACCCGGCTTTAACGAGTAGACAACACCGTCGATGATGTATTCGACACTTCCTTGTAAACAATAAACGAATTCGTGGCCGGTGTGGACGACCTGCCGGTCGCCGCTGTGCGAGTTGGGTTCCAGCGTGATTCGAAAAGGCTCCATTTCCTGACTGCGCAGCTCTGCTCCCATTCCTTCGATGATGACGCCCTCGCTGCTGATGGCCGGACGCTTCCCGGCCCTGACGTGAAGAATCGAATGCGTCGCTTCATCGTCGAAGAAGTAGCTCATCTTCACATTCAGCGCTGAGGCCAGGTTCTGCAGAGTAGCAACACTGGGAGAATTTTCATCGCGCTCGATCAGGCTGATCGCGTTGGTGGAGAGGCCTGCCTTCTGCGCCAGTTCTCTCTGTGACATGCGGCGTTCGTTACGAATGGCGCGCAGCCTACTTCCAAGAGATTGTCGTTGGTCCATCAGGTACCCTCATCTGGAATATGAATATTGTGATCTGATTCTATTATAAATTCAAGAATTTTGCACGGCTAATGGGGATGTCGTATATACTTGTAGTAATAACTACTGTATTGTGA
>JAAYXE010000126.1 GCA_012516075.1 Chloroflexota bacterium
CCCCGCCCCCAACGCCCACGCCGGTCCCGGCTGTGCGCATCGAACAGGGGGATCATGCGCTGCAAAATGGCGACTGGGAGAGGGCCCTCGATGAGTTCACCCGGGCGCGCCAGGGGTCGAGCGAGGCAAAGATTCAGGCCGAGGCCCAGCTGGGCATTGGCCGCACCCATTTCTTCGCCGGAAATTACGATGCCGCCGTCAGTGCGCTGCAGGAGCTGCTGCAGGACTTCCCGGACAGCGAGCAGGCCGCACCGGCCCACTTCTTTCTCGGCCAGGCGTACCGTGCCCAGGAGCGCTACACCGAAGCGGCTGGGGCTTATCAGGACTACCTGACCCTGCGGCCGGGCGTGATCGACGCCTATGTGTATGACCTGCGCGCCGATGCACTCTTCGCCGCCGGCGACTATACAACAGCCGCCCAGGACTACCGCGCTGCCCTGCAGGCGCCCAGCCTGCTGGACAGCCTTTTTATTCAGATGAAGCTGGCGCGCTCCCATGCGCTGGCCGGCGATTACGAGACCGCGCTGGCGCTCTACGACGATGTCTTCGCCCGCACTTCCAGCGAGAGCACGAAAGCGCTGGTGCTGCTGCGCAAAGGCCAGGTGTACACCACCCTGGGGCAGATGGAGGAGGCTTACGAACTTTACCTGCAGGCGGTGCGCGCTTACCCCACGGTGTATGAATCCTATTCTGCTCTGGTGGCGCTGGTGGAGGCCGGCATTCCGGTCGACGACCTGCAGCGCGGCATCGTCGATTATTTCGCCGGCCAGTACGGCGTCGCCCTGGCAGCCTTCGACCGCTACCTGCAGAACAACCCGGCCGATCCGGGCACAGCCCGTTATTACAGCGCCCTGACCACACGCGCACTCGGCGGGTATCAGGGTGCCGTGGACATCTGGGACCGCTTCATCCGCGAGCACCCGGAACATCCCTTCTGGGCTGAGGCGTGGAACCAGAAAGCCTACACCCAGTGGGCCTATCTGGACCAGTACACCCTGGCGATCGAGACCCTGCTCGATTTTGTAGAAGGGTATCCAACTCACGAGCGCGCTCCGGAGTATCTGTACGACGCCGCTGCGGTTGCCGAGTTGAGCGGGAACCTGGAGCTGGCCATCCAGCTCTGGGAGCGGCTGGCCATCGAATACCCCGGTTACGAGAATGTGCGCCGCGGCCTGTACCTCTCCGGGATCTGCCAGTACCGTCTGGAGCGCTATGCCGAAGCCTACATCGCCTTCAAGCGCGCCTTCGACGCTTCGAAGAACCCTGAAGAACGCTCCGCGGCGCTGTTCTGGATGGGAAAAGCCCAGAACGCTCTGGGCGACAGCGAAGCGGCCCGCCAGACCTGGCAGCAGACGGCAGCCATGGACCCCACCGGCTACTACTCCGAACGAGCGCTCGATATCCTCTCCAACCGCGAGCCGTTCACCCCGCCTGTGGCGTATGACCTGGCCTACGATGAGGCCAGCGAGAAGGCAAAGGCCGAAGAATGGCTGCGCCTGAACTTCGACCTGCCGGCCGACACCGACCTCTCCGGTCTGGGCCCCCTGGCCAATGACAGTTATCTGCAGCGCGGCAGCGAACTGTGGCGGCTCGGCCTGTTCGCCGAAGCGCGCTCCGAGTTCGAGACGCTCCGCCAGGCGTTATCGAACGATCCGGTGGGCTCCTACCGCCTGGCAAACTACCTGAATGAAATCGGCCTGTACCGCTCCGCCACCATGGCCGCCCGCCAGGTGCTCAATCTGGCGGGGATGGATGACGCTACCTCGCTCAGCGCGCCGTCCTATTTCAACCGCCTGCGCTTCGGGACGCACTTTGCGGACCTGATCATCCCCTATGGTCAGGAATACAACTTCCACCCCCTGTTTCTCTTCAGCCTGATCCGCCAGGAGAGCCTTTTCGAGAGCTTCGTGCGCTCCTCGGCCGCGGCCAGTGGTTTAATGCAGATCATCCCCAGTACTGGTGAAGAGATCGCTCGCAATCTGGGCTGGCCAAAGGATTACACCAGCAGCGATCTCAACCGGCCTATCGTGAACATCCGCTTTGGCGTGGAGTATCTGGACACCCAGCGCACCCGTTTTAAAGGAGATATGTACGCCGCACTGGCCGCCTACAACGGGGGACCGGGGAATGCTATCGCCTGGAAACAGCTCGCCCCGGATGACCCTGATCTTTTCCTGGAGGTCATCCGCTTCGAAGAAACCCGGCTGTACATCCGCCGCATTTACGAAAACTTCAGCATTTACCGTCGTATTTACAACCGCACACCTTAGTCTTATCGTTTGAACATTTTAGAGGTGGACAATGAAAACTTACCGATTAACGGTGGTCGTACTGTTGATCCTGATCCTGCTGGCCGGTTCAGCACAGCCGGTCCTCAGCCAGCAGAGCTCCGGCGGCTGGCAGACCCTCGCCCCAGGCATTGAGTATCAAAAATTCAGCATCCGCACCAGCAGCGGTCCCAATCAGGTCTTCGTCTCCCGCATGGACCGCCGCCTGCCCTATGTGACCGTGGAGAGCAGCCTGGCAACCGGGCGTCTCACCGGTCGCGAGACCACCAGCGGCCAGGCGCGCCGCTACGACGGCACCGTGAGCCAGTGGGGCGACCGGCCCGGCGGGCGCAGCCGTGTGCTGGTGGCCGTTAACGGCTATTACTTCGACACCCAGACCGGTGTGCCCCGGCGCGGACAGGTGCAGTCGGGCTGGTTCGTCAAACGCTTCGATGAATGCCACAGCGGCAGCGGCTTTGCCTGGACTCGCGACGGGCGCGCTTTCATCGGCGGCGGGGTGCAGCAGCCGGCTGCCAACCAGTTGTTTATCCACTACCCTTCCGGAAAAGACCAGAAAATACACCTGCTGAACACCGTACCGGGCAGCCAGCAGCTCTCACTTTTCACCCCGCAGTACAGCAGCCACACGCCGCCCTACGGCGGCAGCTATAAACCGGGGCTGGAGATCGTGGTCGAGATGACCGAGCCGGCCGGGCTGGTCCCGTATAACCAGAAAAACCCCAGAGCCTCCAGCTACACCGGCTACATCCGTGAGATCATCACCAATCCCGGCAGTACGCCTATCCAGTACGACCAGGTGGTGCTGGCTGCTCATGAGGACTTCATGGCAGGCAAGCTGATGAGTTGGGGACTTCAGGTGGGCGACCAGGTGGGCATTGCACAGGCGATCACCCACTGCGGTTTTTCCGATATCCAGGAAGACTGGTCTGGCACCTACACCAGCATCGGCGGCGATTTCCACTTCCTGCGAGACGTCCGCATCCAATCGATGTCCAATCCGGCGGCAAACGTGCTCGATTCGCGCACCGCTGTGGCTTACAACCAGAATTACATCTTCTTTATGGTGGTAGACGGGCAGAACCCGGGCGTCAGCGTGGGTATGACGACCACGCAGCTGGGCGAGTTCGCCCTGCAGTACCTGGGCGCCACCGACGCGGTCAGTCTGGACAGCGGCGGCTCATCGACGATGGTGGTCAACGGCCAGGTGGTCAATAACACATACTGCAACGAGTACGGCAGTCTGGAGAAAGGCTGTAAGCAGAGCCAGCTCGTCGCCAGTCTGCTCAAAGAGGATGTGGAGGCCAACCTCTCACAATTGCCCCCGGAGTTGAGTGAGACCTATCAGCTGGAGTGGGAAGCAAGTGCCGGGGCTTACGAGCGCTACGTCGCGAACGGCCTGATGATGGTTTATGTTGAGCCTGCCGTCACCTCGGGCCTGTTCCGGCCCTGGGACGACGCTACCACACGCAGCAGTTCCGAACTGTACCTGGGGCCTGGAGATAATTTCGCTCCATTTAATAATGTCCCGGCAGGCGCGAATGTCACAATCATGCCCACCGAAAACGGCGTGAATGGGGTCGCCGCACGCGGCGGCATCTGGTGGAAGGTAAATTACGGCGGGATCGCCGGATGGATCCGCCAGAGCAGCCTGAACGGCGGCATTTTGAACTTCCTGCCCTTCATCAGGCGATAAACGGCTGAGTATGCAGCCTGGCTGTTCAGCGATTAACCGAAACAGCACCATCTTCAGAAATAAAAAAGCCGGTCAGCTTACTGACCGGCTTTTTGCATTCATCAGAACCCGCGCCTCACGGCTGGGGGGTTGCAGGCACCTGCGCCGAGCGGGCGGAAACCAGATACCAGTTTGTCAGCGTCGCGAAGCGGTCGCTGTAATCGAACAGCGGGCCAATGCGCACCCCCTGCACGTTCTGGTCGATGGCGTAAGAATATACCGGGTAGAAGAGCGGCAGAGCGGGCATCTGGTCGGTGAAGCGCACCTGGAAGTTGCGGTAGCGCTTCTTGCGCTCATCCAGGTTATCCAGCACGCGCGCCTGCTCCAGATACTCGCTCGCCTGGCGGTCGTCCCAGCCGCTGTAGTTCTGCCCGCTGCCCTTCTGCGTCTGGTGCCAGAAGGGATAAGGATCAGGGTCGGGCGAGCGCGCCAGATTGATATCCACCAGGGCGGCCTCGTATTCACGCGGCTCCAGATAATCGCTGAGCAGGGACTCGTACGAGACGGGCTTCAGCTCGGCCTGCACGCCAATGCTGGCCCAATCGCTGCGGATGGCCTCGGCGATCGCCGGGAAGTCTCCGCTGTCCGGATAGACCAGTTCGAAGGACAGCGAGCTGCCCTCCCTGCTGCGCACGTTGCCGCCTTCGGCGGGGAAGGTGAAGCCCGCCTCGCGCAGCATGTTCACCGCCGCGTTCGGATCAAACTCGACGTGCTCGATCTCCTCGTAATAGGCCCATGTGCCGGGCAGGATCGGGCCGTCGGCGATGATCGCCTGGCTGTTGAGGATCTGATCACGGATGCGCGGCCGGTTAATGGCCATCAGCAGCGCCCGGCGCACCTCGGGCTCCTGAAAGAAGCTCAAGCGGGAGTTGTCCAGGTTGAGGAAGACCAGCGTCAGATTGGGCAGGCGCGCTGTGTGCACGTCCAGCCCCGGCTCCTTCAGCGCTTCGTCCAGGATATCCTCGCTGACCCGGCTGATGCCCATCACCTCGCCGGCTTTATAAGCCTGCAGGGCTGCTGCCGAATCCGGATAATAGCGGAAGACCATCTGGTCGATGAAAGGCCGGCCGCCGTAATAATCCTCGAAAGCGTTCAGCACCACGCCCGTGATTTCGCCGTTCTCCACCAGCAGGCGCTCAAAGCGGTACGGACCGCTGCCCACCGGCTGCAGGTTGAAGGGATCGTCCACCAGCGCCTGCGGGTCGAGATCACCCAGCAGATGCTCCGGCAGCACGGCGAAGGTCAGGTAATCCATAAACGGCGCAAAGGCCTCGGGGAGTTTAAAGGAAACGGTCTGCGGGTCAAAGGCCTCCACTTCCACTTCCTGCCAGAATGCGCGCAGGTCGGGAGGCATGGGGATGTTCTCGTCCCGCATCAGCTCCACCGTAAAGACCACATCTTCGCTGGTCACCGGTTCACCGTCATGCCAGACGGCGCCCTCGCGGATCAGGAAGTTGTAAATCGTCCCGTCGACCGAGATGCCCCAAGAATCGGCCAGGTCTCCGTGAGGGATCCCGCTGCCGTCGAAGCGCATCAGGCCGCTGTAGATCAGGGAATCGACATCGTGGTCTGCGGCGTTGTAATAATCCAGGACCGGATTGAGACGGTTAAAAGAGCCGATCAGCGCCTCGGTATAAACTCCCCCCTGTGCAGGCGCTTCGGAGGGGGCCAGGACCCCCGGAAGCCGTGTCGGCTGCTGCCCGATCAACAGAACAGCGATGGCGGCCAGAGCCAGCAGCACGACCAGGAGTTGCCAGCGCAGCTTTTTCATCATTAAACAATAAAAAAGGACGCCTCTCCATTAAGGCCGCGAGCCGCCTGAAGGCGGCAGCTTATCGAATACGGCCTGCAGGATCCGGGCGTCCGGAAGTCTTCTATCCGTTCACCATCACCGTGGCAACCGCCAGGATGAAGAAGAGAACAGCAAGCACGATGGTGATGCGAAACAGCGTTTTCTCGATCCCGCGGCGAGCGGTAAAGATCCCACCCGTATCGCCGCCTGTCAACCCGCCCAGGCCGGCGCCTTTACTCTGCAAGATAACGCTGGCAATCAGCGCAATTGACGTTATAATCAGTGCGATATCCAGATAGATTTCCACAAGGGCCTCCTGATCAATTCGAGAGTCATTCTCTCAGGCAGGCGGATTATACCTTTCGTTTGGCGAAACGTCAAATTATCTCCCCCGCATTGGGCGCTGTCCTTGCCCCCCAGGCGACAGGTTTCCGTACCGCTTAATTTGCTATGCACGAAATTATCCTCAATCTCCACATGCACACGCGCTATTCCGATGGCCACGCCAGCCATGCGGAGATCGCCCAGGCTGCGCTGCGCGCCGGCCTGGACGCCGTGATTGTGACCGACCACAACGTCTACGTCAGTGGTCCGGAGCGCTATTACCAGGAAGGCGACCAGCGCGTGCTGCTGATGGTTGGAGAAGAGGTCCACGACCAGGCCCGCATTCCGCAAAAAAATCACCTGCTGGTGATCGGCGCGGGCCGTGAGGTGGCCACGCTGGCCTACGACACGCAGCGCCTGATCAACCAGGTGCACCAGGTAGGCGGGCTGACGTTCATCGCTCACCCCCACGATCCCGCGGCCCCTGCGGTGGATGAAACGGATATCACCTGGGAGGACTGGGATGTGCACGGGTTCACCGGCATTGAGCTGTGGAACGGGTTTTCGGAGTTCAAAAACCGCATCAAGAGCAAAGCTCATGCCGTGTACTACGCCTTCAACCCCGAGCGCATCGCCGAGGGGCCTGCCGGGGAGACACTGCGCAAATGGGATGAGCTGCTGGCGCGCGGCCGGCCGGTGGTGGCTGTAGGCGGGTCCGACGCTCACGGGCTGCCTGCCCGTTTGGGACCCCTGCGGCGCACGATCTTCCCTTACGAGTTTCACTTCCGCACGATCAACACGCATGTGCTGCTCCCCACCCCGCTCAGCGGCGAGGTCGCCGAAGACCGCCGCCTGATCCTGGACGCGCTGGCGCGCGGCCGCTGCTTTGTGGGCTATGACCTGCCGGCGCCCACGCGCGGCTTCCGCTTTAAAGCCCAGACCCTGGAAGACAGCGCATGCATGGGCGAAGAGATCAATTCCAAGTGGGGGGTCACCCTGCAGATCCGCCTGCCGCGCCCGGCTAACTTCCGCCTGATCAAGAACGGTAAGGTGGAGCGCACCTGGCAGAACCGCGAGGCCGCGGTATATAATACAACTGAACCCGGCGTCTACCGGGTGGAGGCGTATCTCGAATACCTGGGGCGCGAGCGCGGCTGGATCTTCAGCAACCCGATCTATGTAAAATGACACCAGCCGGGCTCGAAAACCCGTGCCTGACCGCAGGTTAGAGATTTCACCTTATACCTGTACAGGGGGAAAAGATCGGGTAAAATTAACAATTCGGAAGCATAAACGGAATAAATGTTCTATTTCTACCCGGAAACGGATTAGAGGAAAGTGTGAAATCTTATGGAGTTTAAACTACACGCACCCTATCAGCCGACCGGGGACCAGCCCGAAGCCATCCGCCAGCTTGTCGAAGGCATCAACAAAGGTTACCGCCACCAGGTGCTTCTGGGCGCTACTGGAACCGGCAAAACCTTCACCATCGCCTCCGTCATCGAAAAAGTCAACAAACCCACGCTGGTGATGGCGCACAACAAGACACTCGCCGCCCAGCTTTATGCGGAGTTCAAAGAATTCTTCCCCGAAAACGCGGTCGAATACTTCGTCTCTTACTACGATTACTACCAGCCCGAGGCTTACGTACCGCGCCACGACCTGTACATCGAAAAAGAAAGCGATATCAACGATGAGATCGAGCGCCTGCGGCTGGCTGCAACCACCGCCCTGCTCTCCCGCCGGGATGTAATCATCGTCGCCTCGGTCTCCTGCATCTACGGTATCGGCAACCCCGAAGCGTACGGCCGGGTGGTGATCAACCTGGAGAGCGGGACTCCCTACCGCCGCAACAACCTGCTGCGCCGCCTGATCGAGGGCCACTACGAGCGCAACGATCTGGAGCTGCGCCCCGGCACCTTCCGGGTGCGCGGCGACAGCCTGGATATCGTGCCCGCCTACCAGGAGCGCATTGGCTACCGCATCTCCTTCTTTGGCGACGAGGTCGAGCGCGTGGTCGAGTTTGACACCGTAACCGGCGAGCTGCGCCGCGCGCTGTCGGCGGTCGCCATCTTCCCTGCCAAGCACTTCATCACCGAAGAGGAGAAGCTGCGCAAAGCCATCACCGATATCGAAGCCGAGCTGGCGCAGCGCGTGGCTGAACTGCGCGCAAACGGGCAGCTCCTGGAAGCGCAGCGCCTGGAGCAGCGCACCCAGTACGACCTGGAGATGCTGCGTGAGGTGGGCTACTGCGCCGGAATTGAGAACTACTCCCGCCACCTGGACCAGCGCCCTGCCGGTTCGCCGCCCTGGACACTGGTGGATTACTTCCCCAGCGATTTTCTGCTGGTCATCGACGAATCGCACATGACCGTGCCGCAGATCCGCGGCATGTATAACGGCGACCGCTCGCGCAAAGAAACGCTGGTGGAGTACGGTTTCCGCCTGCCGTCCGCTCTCGACAACCGTCCGCTGACCTTCACCGAGTTCGAAGAGCACATGAACCAGGTGATCTACACCTCTGCCACCCCCGGCCCGTATGAGATGGAGCACGCCGATCAGGTGGTCGAGCAGATCATTCGCCCGACCGGACTGATCGATCCCGAAGTGGAGGTGCGCCCGATTGAAGGCCAGGTGGACGACCTGGTGAGCGAGATCCGCAAGCGCACCGAGAAGGGCCAGCGCACCCTGGTGACCACGCTGACCAAACGCATGGCCGAAAAGCTCTCCGACTATCTGATGGAGCTGGGCATCAAAGTGCACTACCTGCACTCCGAGATCGACACGCTGGAGCGTGTCGGCATCCTGCGCGATCTGCGCCTGGGCGTGTTCGACGTCGTGGTCGGCATTAACCTGCTGCGCGAGGGCCTGGACCTGCCGGAGGTCTCGCTGGTGGCGATCCTGGACGCCGACAAAGAAGGCTTCCTGCGCTCGGAAACTGCCCTGATCCAGACCATTGGGCGCGCCGCGCGCCATGTGGAAGGGAAAGTCATCATGTACGCCGACGTCATCACCGATTCGATGCGCCGGGCGATCGACGAGACCAACCGCCGCCGCGAGAAGCAGATCGCTTACAACAAAGCGCACGGCATCGAGCCGGTCAGCATCGTCAAGTCGGTGCGCGACCTGACCGACCAGCTCTCGATGCAGGCCGTGGCTGAGCCGCAGGCCGAGTACAATGTCAGCGGCGCGATCAGCCTGCCGGAGGGCGAGATCAAAAAGATCATCGTCGAGCTGGAAAAGCAAATGAAAGATGCCGCCCGCAATCTCGAGTTCGAAAAAGCGGCTGCCCTGCGCGACCAGATTTACGAGCTGCGCGCCATCCTTGCCGAGGAATCCAACGCCGCCCCGTGGGAAAAGATCCGCCTGCTGGCCGGCGAGGAAGAGTACGAGTGAGCCAGGTGCAGTTGAGCTGACCCGCACAGGTCCGGAGGCTGTGTGTTCGCATGACGATCACCACCTCCGGACCTGTTGATTCACCAGCAGCCGCATCTTCATAGAATCTTCACACCTTTGTGATATATTTTTCAGTGTGAACGCAGTGATTCTGGTCGTCGATGACGAGCTTGACATCCGCAAAGTCGTATGTGACTATTTAGAACGGGCAAACTTTAGAGCCATCTCGGCCGGAGATGGCGCTGCGGCCCTGTCCCTGTTCCGTTCGCAGCGTCCCGATTTCGTCATCCTGGATTTGAACCTGCCGGAAGTGGACGGGCTTGACGTGGCGCGGGCCATCCGCAGAGAATCGGACGTTCCCATCATCATGCTCACGGCCCGGGTAGAAGAAGCCGACCGGCTGATTGGCCTGGAGCTGGGAGCCGACGATTACGTCACCAAACCTTTCTCTCCCAGAGAGCTGGTCGCACGGGTCAAAACCGTGCTGCGCCGCGTTGAGCCGAGACGGGACGAAAAGGAGATCCTGCACCTCGGCGAACTGGTGATGGATATCCCCCGCAACAAACTGCTGGCCGGCGGCAGGCCTGTGGAGCTCACCCTCTCAGAATTTAAGATTCTGGAAACTCTGATGCGGTCGCCGGGGCGGGTTTTCACCCGCATGCAGCTCCTGGAAGTGATCCACGACAACCCCTACGCGCCGTATGAGCG
>JAAYXE010000127.1 GCA_012516075.1 Chloroflexota bacterium
ACTATGATCGTGTGGTCATCAATCCTTTCAGCGGCGAGCTGGAAACGCCCACCGATGTCAACAGCATACTGCCGCCCTGGCTCGACTACGAGTATGTTCTCTCTGTCACAGGTCTGCCGATCCAGTTCTGGCGCATGCTGTCTTCTTTCGCGGTGACCTTCTTTGTTGTCCGGGGCCTGGGTGTGTTCGAGGCCACACGCCGCAGAGAACTGAGAGCCTTGCAGGAAGAGCGCGATCGCGCCCAGAGGAAGGCCTTCGAAGCGCAAATTGCTGCCCGGCAGGAGGCTGAAAGCTGGACTGATTTCCTGGTCGCGATCAACCAGCGCCTGACAAAGCTTGAAGAGGTGGACCAGATCCTGCTTGATATTTGCGAAAACGCGCGCCAGCTGCTGCGCTCCGATTTCGCCGGCCTGGCCGTGCTGGACCGCGACAGCTCAGACCTGTATCTTAAATGCTTCTCCAACTGGACTCAGAGCGAACTGGTCCCCTCTCCTCTGAAATTCAACAACCCCCTTCTGCAGAAGATCCTGCAGTCGAGGCAGTCTTACTGGACAAATGAAGGCGTAGATGGAGAGCCGCTGAAGGATTTTTGTTACCCACCGGGCACCCCAGCACAAGCGGTGGCTGTGGTGCGCCTGGATTTTGATACCCACCCGGTGGGATTACTCTGGATTGCACGGTTTGACCACCGCCCGTACACGGAGACCGATCTGGTCTGGCTGGAATGTGTGGCAGACCAGGTGGTCATCGCCATCCAGCATGGCCTGATGACCTCCCAGCTCCAGTCGCTGTCCATTACTGAAGAGAGAACACGCATTGCCCGGGAGATGCACGATGGCCTGGCACAGGTGCTCGGTTACCTGAACCTGCAGGTGCAGACACTGGAAGCCCTGCTCAATCAGGATAAACATGATGAGCTGCGCAGCGAGCTGGCCCAGATGCGCAAAGCCGTACGCCTGGCCCACGCCTACATCCGTGAAAACATCCTCAGCCTGCGCACCACCCTGGCTCACGAAGGCGGGTTGACGGCTGCCGTCGGGGAATATCTGGATGAGTTCGGCATACAGAACGGCATCGATGCACGCTTTGAGAACCGGGTGACCGGAGAACTGGACCTATCATCTATCGCAGAGGTACAGCTTGTGTGCATCATGCAGGAAGCGCTGGCGAATGTGCGCAAACATGCCTGTGCCACCCGCGTGGATGTGCTGCTGGAGCGGGAAAACGAGGGCGAACAAAGCTGCATCGTCCTGCAGGTCCGTGATGATGGAGTTGGTTTTGTGCAGCGTGATTCGAAGCGCAGGTTCGGTCTGCAGACCATGCGCGAACGAGCGGAAAGCGTACAGGGCAGCCTGTGGATTGAATCCGCACCTGGAGCCGGTACAACCGTCATCTGTAAACTGCCCTGCCTGAAGGCTGAAAACTCGAAAAGATACAGCCGGGTGATTACAGCATAACAGGGGATGAGAACTCACTATGAATATGAATCTTCGTGAATGGGCACTGCCTGTTTACACCATTCTCATGCAGCTGTCTGTGGGAGTGCTCTTCCTGCT
>JAAYXE010000128.1 GCA_012516075.1 Chloroflexota bacterium
CCTGGGGCTGCGGCGGGGCGGGCGGGGTCTGGCCCTGCAGCTGCAGTTGGGGAAGCTTCAGTAGTTGTCTCAACCGGTGAGGGCTGGATGGCGCACGCGGCTGCTGCCCAGGCCAGGAGAATCAAGCTCGTGATGATGGTCAAGGGAAATTTGAATGTCATAGGGCTCTGAACTGAACCTCTCCTGCCAGGATTATAATTGAGCCGGAAGCCTGGGGGACTGGTCAGCCATGCATGTCCATTTTATGCACTCAACCAGCGTAATGGGCAGCCGTGAAGCATGTAGGAGGAGGGAATTATGGATTGGTTGACCTTTATTGCGGCTGTCGTCAGCGCAACCGCATGGCCAATTGCTGTACTCATCATTTTCCTGGTTATTCGCAAGCCACTGCTTGAACTGATCCCCTTGCTGCAGAGACTGCGTTATGGAGACATTGAAATTGACTTCGGCAGAGAAGTGAATGACCTGCTGCAAGATATGCGGCGGGTTCTCCCGCCTGTGCGCCAGCCGGCTGAGCGCAGCCCGCTGCAGGACAACCTGCTTGAGCTGGCACGCATCTCGCCGAGAGCTGTTGTCCTGGAGGCCTGGGTAGAGCTTGAACGCAGCGCGATCGAAGCCGCTCGCCGGCACAAGCTTAACCTGCGCAGTAAAGAACAGCGTTCTCCTATACTGTTAGGTAATGCGCTGGTCGAAGCAGGGCTGCTGGATGAAAACCAGCAGGAGATGTTCTACCGGCTGCGTAATTTACGAAATGCGGCTGCCCATGCGTCTGAGTTTGCGTTCGATGCAGATTCTGCCCTGGAGTATGCACAGGTGGCTTCCCGGCTGGCTGAATATTTACAGCAGGCCTGAACGACTTTTTTTGTATCAGCTTTCGATTCCGCAAGGCAAGAACAGTAACAGAATCGGTTCTCGTGCGTATAATAGGCTGGATACTGGAACTGACCGGTATCCCTCCCCCGGGTAGCAACAACCCTCAGGTCTTCATTGATACGGGGATCACCGCAGCCAGCATCGACGCGCACATTACAGCATCCATTGACGCCAGCAACGCAGCCTGAATCGACGCATCATCACTGCCCTCACCGACGTTTCACTGCAGCTCGCATCGACGCTACATCACAGAAATCATCGCCGCCACTCCCCTCCCCGGTTGTTTGCTACCCTCTGGAATTATCCCCCCGGAAGTACTTCCGGGGGGTTCCATTTAACCTGAACTTAAGCCAATCTTAAAAAAATCAAAACTTTCCGTTTTCCAGGTGCAACGGTGTAACAAATCTACCGGTCGTGCGTTTATAGGGTTAGATACCGTCCGCACCGGTATCCCTCCGCCGCCAGGGTAGCAGCAACCATTATGCTCTCATCGACTGGGGATCGTCACAGCCACATCGACGCTTTCACTGCAGCACATTGAAAACCCAACGTAGATTTCATCCGTATACACACTGCAGCCTGCATCACTGAACACATTACCGTTCATCGACACCTGCACCGCAGCTACATCACTGAGAATTCCCCTTCCCCGTTGATTGCTACCCCTTCTACTGAAGACCCCCTGGCTCCCTCCTGCCGGGGGGTTTCTTTTTTAAAGCTTTTCAGCGCCTGCTCAAAGAGGAAAGCGGATGGCGAGCAGCGGGTCCATCAGGCTGATGATGATTCCCCAGCCCGTTCCCAGCAGAGCTCCCCCGATGACATCGCGTGGATAATGAACGCCAACATAGATCCGGGTGACGCCCACGATAATCGCCAGGGCGTATAGCCCTGCTGCGCCGGCCAGGTCAAGCTGAAAATAGCGCAGTAAAAACGATGCCAGAAAGAAAGCCTGTGATGTGTGTCCACTTGGGAAGGAACGGCCGCGCGCTTTCCAGCCGACGATGCGAGTTTCTTTTAATTGAAGGTACGGTCTCGAACGGTCCGCCAGGGCTTTAATCGTTTCGACCGTTAACCACAGGGTAAGCGTGCCCAGACTTAGTTCCACAGCAAGCCGGTTATAGTCCAGGTAGTACAGAATGGCTGCAATGAGCAGCACCGGCCAGCCGCTGCCGATTTGTGTCAGCAGGGTCATCAAGAAATCGAGAAGCTGCGATCGTCTGCTTCTGAGATTGAAAAATATAAAAATCGCTTCGTCGACGCGCTGACCGGAGGTAAAAAGCAGTGAAAGAGCAACCAGGTTGAAGATCAAAAGGAGACCGATTAACAGACGCTGGGAGAGAAACGTCTGCCACAAAACGAGCAGGATAGGGCGCGGAACCAACAGCAAAATTAAAACCAGCACGGTTGAGAGAAAAATCATGAGGATGGTGCGGCGATATTTATGGATGGATTTCATATGCGGATCTGATTACTTTTGGATTCTCCCCTGGAAAAGTTATTCGATTATACCCGACCTGTGCAACAGACCACTAAGACGGTAATTAGCGGGTAAGTTTGCCCCCTCTGGCTCACCTTGATTCGTCGCCAAGAACTGAAATATTCGTTATCCTTTTTCTTGACAAAAAGAAATGGATCGCTATAATATCATCTATCGTTAAAAATAATTTTTATGGTGGAAAATTATTCGATGGAACAATTTCAACCTGCACCCAAGTACCTTATCCAGGATCTGGAAGCGTTGCGCGTGATTGCCGACCCACTGCGCGCTCAGATTATCAATCTGCTGGTCACTGAGCCGCAGACTGTTCGCCAGGTGGCGGAAAAGCTGCGCGTCACGCCATCCAAGCTGTACTATCACTTCAGCCTGCTGGAAAAGCACGGTTTCATCCAGGTCGTAGAAACTCATCTTGTGGCGAACATACTCGAAAAAACCTACAGGGCCAGCGCTGTCCGGTACGAGCTCGACAGGTCTCTACTTACGTTCGTTCCGGTTGAAGGGAATGAGAATGTGGACGCAGCCGTAGCGACCATCCTGGATGCGACCCGCGAGCGGTTGTCGCGTTCTCTATCTTTTGCGATGGAACTGAAAGAACGGGGTGAATTTACAGATCGCTATCGAGCGCTGCTAGCCAATGAATCGGCGCGCATACCGGTAAACCGGGTATCCAAATTCATTCAACGTTTTAATGACCTGATCGACGAGTTCAGCAGCACCGATGTGAGCGGTGTCGATGAGGATGACCTGCAGTCCTTCGCGGTAACGCTGGCCTTTTTCCCGATCATTCCCGGAGACGAAGAGCAGGAAGAGCTGCCCGAGCAGGAAAAACGACTCGAAATCTGAACTCCGGCGGGCTCATTGCGGCCGCAGTAAATGTCTTAACTGGTGTTGAAATGGTTGGAATGGACTGAGGATGTTGATATGAATGGTGAAATCATTACCCTACGGACGATGAAAACCTTCTTTCTGATCTGGGCCGGGCAGCTGGTCTCGCTTCTCGGGTCAGGTCTGACCAGTTTTGCCTTTTCTGTATGGATCTTTCAGACGACAGGGAATGCTACTCCACTGGCGCTGACCGCACTGTTCAGTATTCTGCCCCGAGTTTTGCTGTTTCCGGCTGCCGGTACGCTGGCGGATCGCTGGAACCGGCGCTGGGTGATGGTTCTTTCGGATACGGGCAGCGCACTTTCAACCCTGGCGATCCTGTTCCTATTCAGCCTTGGCAGCCTGCAGGTCTGGCACATTTATCTGGCTGCCCTGATTTCCGGCCTGTTTGGTAGTTTTCAGGAACCGGCATATATTTCTTCGATCTCACTGCTGGTACCGAAGAAACATCTCACCCGGGCCAGCGGGATGATCCAGATGAGCCAGGGGATCGAGTCACTTCTGACACCTCTCCTGGCAGGACTGCTTTACGGCACGATCGGACTGCAGGGTATTATCTGGATCGACTTTGCAACTTTTATTTTCGCGGTGAGCACCCTGCTGTTTGTCCGAATTCCCCAGCCGGTTGTTGAGACAGAACAGGGCGCCGGCTGGAAGATCATCCTACAGGATTCAGTCTTTGGCTGGAAATACCTGCGGATGCGCCCGGGCCTGTTCGGACTGCTGGTTTATTTTGCACTGGCGAACTTTTTGTTGAATATCAGCGCGATCCTGCTGTCTCCTCTGGTGCTGTCCTTTTCTACTCCGGAGATGTTAGGTGTTGTCCAGTCGGCACTGGGCTTAGGGATGCTGGCGGGAAGCGTAATTATGAGTGTTTGGGGCGGACCACGGCGCCGAGTCCTGACCGTGGTCCTGTGCCTGACAATGGGCGGTGTGGGATTTGCCATCGCTGGCCTGCGTCCAGATCCCTGGCTGATCGGATCTGGCATGTTTGCTGCCCTATTCTTTGCGCCTTTCGGTTCCGGGTCAGCACAGGCCATTTTTCAAATCAAGGTGGCCCCCGAGGTACAGGGGCGCGTGTTTGCGGTGAGGTCCCTTATTTCACGCTCGATGATGCCGGTGGCTTACCTGCTGTCCGGCCCGCTGGCAGATCGTGTCTTCGAGCCGCTGATGCAGTCGGGTGGCCCGGCCGAGGGCACGTTCCTGGGAGCGCTGCTTCAGACAGGACCAGGCCGGGGAGCTGGATTGATGTTTGTGCTCTCTGGGGTGATTATGGTTATTGCCAGCGCATTTGCCTATAGCTATTCCCCCATTCGCAACCTGGAAGACGAGCTGCCTGACGCGCTGCCTGATGTCCCGGAGGGAGTATCCGAAGAGCCGCTGCCAGTGCCGAATGCGTAACGATAGTGGGGGTTATGCCACTCTCGTGAGAAATGCCACCAATCAAGGTATAATCACGGCAACTCAACCTTTGGGAAGGACTAGCTATGAGCGAAGAGAGAAGCGAACGTAAAATTCGCGTCCTGGTGGCCAAACCCGGGCTCGATGGTCATGACCGGGGGGCCAAGGTTGTCGCCCGCGCGCTGCGGGATGCGGGGATGGAAGTGATCTACACCGGCCTGCGCCAGACCCCAGAAATGATTGCGGAGAGCGCGCTGCAGGAAGATGTCGATGCCGTAGGGCTTTCGATCCTATCCGGCGCTCATATGGCACTTGTACCGCGGATACTGGAACTGCTGCGGGAAAACGGGCTGGACCAGGTGAAGGTTTTTGTGGGGGGGATCATCCCGGATGAAGATATCCCTGCACTGCTGGAGATGGGGGTAACCGGTGTTTATGGTCCGGGAACGGCGACTGAAGCGATCATTGATGACATCCGCCAGGCCGTCCTGGGTGCACCCGTAAACTGAAATCTTACTTCTGGAAAAACTTATGCTGGAAACCAAACTGGCTGCGTCTGTCCTTGAAGGCAACCGGCTTGCTCTGGCTCGCCTGTTAACTCAGATTGAAAACGGCAGCGCTCAGGGCCGGGAGGCGCTGAACGAGCTGTTCCCCCACACCGGGAGGGCACATCTCATCGGTGTTACAGGGGCGCCGGGAACCGGGAAATCCTCCCTGGTGAACCAGCTGGCGCGTCATTTTCGCCAGAAGAACAAAGCACACCCTGAGCAATCAGATTCCCCGGAAGAGGCGCCGCGCGTAGCCATCCTGGCTGTGGATCCGTCCAGCCCATTCACCGGCGGCGCGATCCTGGGGGACCGGGTGCGCATGCGCGATCTGTCCGGTGACAGCGGAGTGTTTATCCGCTCCATGGCCTCCCGGGGTTCACTGGGTGGGCTGGCGGCGGCTACATCAGCAATGGTCCAGGTGCTGGATGCCGCTGGCTATGAAATTATTCTGATTGAGACGGTAGGAGCCGGCCAGGCAGAAGTGGATATCGCCCGGCTGGCACATACCACGCTGGTCGTCGAAGCTCCTGGTTTGGGGGATGACATTCAGGCGATCAAGGCCGGCATCCTGGAGATTGCCGATATTCTGGTTATCAACAAGGCAGACCGCCCGGGCGCGGAACTGACGGAGCGCGCTCTGAAAAGCATGCTGCAGCTTGCCCATCCGACGCAGCATGAGTTCCACCACCACGGTTTATTTGAAAGCCGTGAGACCCGTGCACCCGATAACCCAGAAGAACAGAATCCCGGGACGGCACCCATCTGGATCCCACCTATTCACCGCACGGTTGCGACTGAGGGACGGGGGATTGAAGAACTGGTAGAAGCGATCCTCAGGCATGCGCAGCATTTACGTGAGACCGGTGAATGGCGGCGCAGAGAGGCGGCCCGGATGCAGGCAGAGCTGGACCAGCTGCTGCGGGAAACCCTGGTGAGGCGCTGGCGTTCACAGATCACCGAGGAACAGTATCACCAGGTCTTGAAAGAGCTGGTGGAAAGAAGGGTCACCCCCTGGCAGGCGGTGACGGCATTAACGGAGGGTGAGCGGTGATCAGCGGTGAACGTGTGCGGCTGCGAGCGATCGAGCGCAGCGACCTCCCCCATTTTGCTGCGTGGCTGAACGACCCAGAGGTCGCTGCAGGATTGATGGTTTTCAGGCCTCTTTCACTGGTGAACGAAGAACAGTGGTTCGCGGAAGCCATGAAGCGTCCGCTGGAAGAACAGCCGCTGATGATCGAGATCGCTCACGGCGATGCCTGGATTCCGGCAGGTAACTGCGGTTTTCACCAGATCAACTGGCGCAGCCGTTCAGCGGAGGTTGGTATTTTTATCGGTGAAAAATCTTACTGGAATCAGGGGTATGGCAGCGACGCCATGCGATTGCTTTTAAAGTACGGATTTGATGTCCTCAATTTGCACCGCATTGGTCTAGAGGTTTTTGAGAACAACCTGCGGGCGGTCCGTTCTTATGAGAAGGTAGGATTTGTGGTGGAGGGACGCAAGCGGCAGGCGCATTTCCAGGACGGACATTACTGGGACATCATCATCATGAGCATTTTGCAGCCGGAGTGGCAGAATGCCCGAACTTCCTGAGGTTGAAACCATTCGCAGAACACTGCTGGGGGAAAAGGCAGGCGCGCCTTCCATCCGCGGACTGACCATTAACGGAGCGATCATCTTCTGGGAGCGCACGCTTGACATCCCCAGTTTAGAAGAGTTTGGCCTGCGCATCGTGGGACAGCAGGTGAAAGATATTGGACGACGCGGTAAGTACATGCTCGTGCGCCTCACGGATGATACGCTGATCATTCACCTGCGCATGAGCGGCGACCTGTGGGTAGAAGGGCAGGATCTCTCGCTCGGTCAGCACTACCGCATGGTCCTGAACTTTGACAACGGTTCCCGGCTGGTGTTTAACGATGCGCGCAAGTTTGGGCGGGTATGGCTGGTTTCAGATCCGGAACAGGTACTGGGAAAGTTGGGGCCCGAGCCGTTTGATCCGGCCTTGAATGAGCAGAATTTCTATGAGAGCCTGCGATCACGGCGGCGGCAGTTGAAACCACTTCTCATGGACCAGACTTTCATAGCAGGGGTGGGGAATATTTATGCCGATGAAGCGCTTTACAGGGCGAGACTGCACCCGCTGCAGCTTTCCAGTCGCGTAACGCAGGGAGATGCCGCGCGTTTGCTGGAGAGCATTCGGGCGGTGCTACAGGAAGGCATCGAGCGACACGGGGCCAGCATCGACTGGATATACCGCGGCGGGGATTTTCAGAATTATTTCGGGGTCTACAGGCGAACCGGTGAACCCTGCTGGAACTGCGGTACACCCATCGCGCGCATCACTGTGGGGCAGCGAGGCACGCATTTCTGCCCCACCTGTCAAAAGGGTAATGATGGAACGGCCTGATATCTAGTAAGATAAGAACGTCAGTCGTACCTCCTAACCCTTTTCGAGATGCGCTATGGATCAACCCGCCCTGCTCATTTTTACTGTCTTTGTTGGCATTGGCATCGGCTTTGCCCTTTTTGGATTGGTGAGCTCCCTGCGAGGCAGTCCATCTGAAAACAAACGGGGTGATAAACCAGCCCGAACCGGGGAAGGGATTGAAATCCTGCGCCTGTCCCGGGATCCTCGCAGCGGTAAATTAATGGTTGATGTCAACGGAAAGCGGTTTACCAGTCGAAATGGGATGGGCACAGAGGAGTACGAGCAGCTCAGGCAGGCCTACGAAAGCCTGCGCTCATTTTTTGCCGGGTCAGAAATCCCTGCAGCAGCGCCAGCACCTGCAGCACCCCAACCGTTAAGCGCCAGCCGTCCTGCGGTCCCTGTCGCACCACAATCCACCAGCGACCGGGTGCGCCCGGCTGTTTCCGGTTTGAGCATCGCTGCTCAGATTGATGAAATCCTGCAGGCCCGACTGACCGAACCGGAGTACGCCCACCTGCGGGAGCGGGCCATCCGCCTGACCGAGATGGAAGGGAAGGGACTGGTGGTAATGGTAGGTTTGCAAATGTACGAGGGCGTGGGAGACGTGCCGGATGCTGAGATCCAGGAGCTGATTCGATCCTGTGTCCAGAAGTGGGAAGCGGGATAAGAACCGGTAATCGAGAGACGGTTATTCTAACCCAGGGGAAACTCTTTCGCCAGCGATGCGACCAGCCGCTGGCGTTCTTGTTTTGTCAGGAAAGCTGCCTGAGCGGCGGCGAGCACGCGCTCCCGTAAGCCGGCCAGGGACAATCCCAGATCTTCACAGGCGCGCTGATATTCATCGCTGAGGGCGATTTGAGATATGCTGGGATCGTCGGTGTTGATCGTAGTGTTCAGTCCCATAGACATCATACGCTTGAGTGGGTGAACACTGTGGATGGGGATTGCTCCGGATTGATAATTGCTGGTAATGCAGACCTCAAAGGTCACGCCCGTCTCGCGAGCGAGCTGGACGACGTCCGGATCCTCGAGGACGCGCACACCGTGCCCGATGCGCTCAACCCCGAGATGTTCGATTACTTCGCGAACATTTTGCGCTCCGCCCCATTCTCCGGCGTGGGCGGTGAGCCGTAAACCTGCCTGGTGGGCATCCCGGAAAATGCCTGCGAAGGGCAGGGCAGAGTAATGCGCCTCGTTACCTGCCAGATCAAAGCCGACAATGCCCTTATCGATCCGGTCTACTGCAATCTGCGCCATCTGCTCGGCCAGTAATGGACCTTCGTGGCGGTTCGCGCTGATAATCAGCCGCACCATGATTCCAAGGGAGCTCTCTGCTTCACGGGTGCTCTCGATGACCCAGTCGACGACTTCCTCCATCTGGAAGCCGGCAGCCTGACAGAGTGCGCTGGGAGTGAAGCGAAGCTCGAGATAGCGCACCCCATCTGCAGCGGCATCAGCAATCGCCTCGCGGGTGACACGCGCAATGATCTCGGGTGAGCGATAGAACTGGCGCAGTGTTTTGAATTTGGAGAGGAAGTTTTCGAACGTGAAATGCTCGTCATCCCCCACCTGCACTAACTCACGAAGACGGGATGTTGTGACAGGCAGGCCCAAACCCAGACTGCGGCTGACTTCCAGGAGTGTGCGCAGGCGGAGTGAGCCTTCCAGATGACGATGGAGATCCACCTTGGGGAGGGATAGGTAATAACCGAAATCCTTCGAATACGTAGAACCTGTTTTCAATGTCGGGCATCCTCAACGGATTTATCATAAACGATAAAAGAGGCGCTGCAGTGCGCAGCGCCTCTCAAAATTATCAGGGTTATTATTTTGTAAGGTGGCGAAAAGCCGGGGTGAAGTTACCGGCGCTTCTTCTTTTTCTTCTTTTTAGAAGATCCGCCTGAGGATTTTGGTTCTCCGGGTGCAGTCTCCTGAGCAACCGCAGCCGGTTCGGGGGTTTCCGCTTGCTGATCTCCATTGGGAGCCGGACTGGCAGCGGTTTCCCTGCCGGTCTGGGGAGGCGCTGAAGCCTGAGCAGCATTCATCTCGCGCGGCCGGTAGGTGAACATGCGCGTGACCACACCTGAACGCATATCCGCCAGCAGGTTCTGGAAGAGCTCGAATGCCCGGTTCTTGTACTGCACCAGGGGATCACGCTGGCCGTAGGCTTCCAGGCCGATCGAAACACGCAGGGCTTCCATCTGTGTCAGATATTCCACCCAGAGCTCTGAAATCACGCGCAGCAAGAGCTGGCGGTAGATGGCTGTCAGCGCCTGACTGCCGAGCACTTTAACCACCTCTTCCTTCAGTTCGGGGGGCATACTCTGCAGCGGCGTGTTCTGAACCGCCTGATAGCTGTCCGCACCCAGCTCAGCGGTCAGCATCTTACGGGTGGTTTCGTCCAGATCGGCGGGCGTGTACCCACCCAGGCGAGAGATCTCGGCCTCTCCCCATGCCTGGCGCATGGCTTCCTGGGCGTCCTCCAGGTGGTGCAGGACATCCTCGACGACCTCCTGTGGGTCACGGTTTTCCAGGAAACTGGCAGCGAAATGCAGGTAAGTCAGGCGGGTGGTGCGCTGTGACATCCGGCGGTGCGTTTTCTTATCGAAAACGGTCCGGGTGCCCTGGGAAATCTGGATCAGCAGGCGGATCAACTGGTCACGATCGACCTGGTCATCGATCTTTCCAGCGGCAGCCTCGAGCTCCTTCTGAATAGAACCGGGCTGCTGCCCGTCCCCCAGGTAGCGCTCAATGCGCCGGTTGAACACTTTCTCGATGGCATTGAGAATCTGGCTGGCGATCTCATCCCAGTCTTCTTTAATAAGGCGGGCCGGATCGAGGTCCAGCGACTCATCCAGGCGGCGTTCGACCGCGCCAACCAGCCGGGTCACGGCCGTCAGCACCATGATGTTTTCAACCTGGGCGCGGATGGCTTCCGCCACCTCTTCGGGATCGGTCAGGAGCTGGCGCTGCTGTTCATTTGAAAGCCGCAGCGGCATGCGCATGGTCTGGATCAGATCATTCGCAACGTCGCTGGGCCGCTGATCCTGCTCTTCGTTGAGCGACAGCCCCTCGATAAATGTATCCAGGGTTTCCAGGCGCTCGGCGAGCTGACTCTCCAGACGTTCTTCGGTCTGGGCGAGCAGGTTGTTGACCGTGTTGAGCAGGTGTTCACGCTCCGCCTCGATCGAGTTTCTGGCAATCGTCAGCAGGGCATCGAAGGCCGCCTGGCGGGAGATGGTCTCCAGAACCGAGGGGGCAAGCTCTTCTCTGGAGGGCCGGTTATTCGCGCTGCGACCATTTCCAGTCGTGTGTGCCTGGATCTGGCCACTGCCCAGGAGCATAGCATGTTCGGCCAGCAGGTCATAGGTGTAGGAGGGAAAGATCGTTTCCCCTGTAATTAATGGCGGCTGAATCTGCTCCAGCCAGGCAAGCAGTTTCCAGGGACCTTCTTCATCCTCGAGAGCGAGCGGCGCCCGGCGCTGAACCTCGGCGCGGAGCATTTCGGTTACATCGTCGCTGAGGTCTTCTTTGGTGAACACACGGTTACGCTGGGCGTAGATTTTGGAGCGCTGCGTGTTGAGCACGTCGTCGTATTCGAGGAGGTGCTTACGCACATCAAAGTTGGCGCCTTCAACCCGGGTTTGGGACTGCTCGACAATACGGCCGACCAACCCAACTTCGAGGGGCAGGGCATCATCGATCTTCATGCGCTGCATCAGAGAATCGGCCTGGGCGCCGCCAAAGAGGCGCATCAGCTCGTCTTCCATGGAGAGGTAAAAGCGAGAAGAGCCCGGGTCACCCTGGCGGGCAGCGCGGCCGCGAAGCTGGTTGTCGATACGCCGGGCTTCATGGCGTTCGGAGCCAATCACATGCAGACCGCCCAGTTCGCGGACCTTTTCCATGTCTTCCATGTATTTCAGGAAGTACTGGATCTCGGTTTCGTAGATGCCGTAATCTTCCGGGTTCATGGAAAGGATGGCCTGCCGGCGCTCCTCCATGGTCATTTCAAACGGATCTTTGGCGGTATTGGAGCGAGCAATAACCCGGTTGACTGCGGCCAGGATCTCCTCGGCCAGCTCACCACCCAGCTTAATGTCCACACCGCGGCCAGCCATGTTGGTGGCAATGGTGACTGCGCCAAAAGCGCCGGCGCCGGCAATGATCTGACTCTCTTCGGTGTGGTACTTGGCGTTAAGCACGTTGTGCGGGATCCCACCCTGCAGGACAGCTTTTAGCCGTTCCTGATGGTCGGATGTAAGCATCAGGATGTCGCACAGAGTATCCAGGTTAGCAGGATCTTCAGGGTTAAAGGAGATGCCCAGCTCGCGCGCCATCTTGCGCATTGAGGTTATGTCGAGCTTTTCGAGTGGTCCGTTGAGGAACTGCAGCTCGGGCACGGCGCGCCCGTCCTCTTCGCGGTTATTTACCTGGAACCAGGCACGGCGAATGAGCAGCACCTGCGCCAGCCGGCGGATTGGCTCTGAGCGCAGCCGGTCTGAAAGGCGTTCGGAGAGTTCGACAGAAGTGGTGCCCACCAGAACCGGCCGTCCCACCACGTGATAGCGCAGGATCTCCTGTGCTATGGCACGGAGCTTGGCTTCTTCCGTGCGGTAGATGACATCGGGATAATCTTTACGCCGCCAGAAGATGGGTTTCCGAGAAGGGTCGTCTTTGCGAGCGTAGTACTGGTACCTGTAACCCATCTCGTCTTTGGCCTCGACCTCGATGATGTCCGAATCGGGGCGGCGGGCCTGGTATTCCAGGTTGGTTGGGATGGCGAGTACTTCCAGCTTGTATATCTTGTCGAACTCTTCGGCTTCGGTAACGGCGGTACCCGTCATCCCGGCCAGCTTCTGGTACATGCGGAAGTAGTTCTGGATGGTGATGGTGGCGTAGGTGATCGATTCACTCTGTACCTTGACGCCTTCTTTGGCTTCCACCGCCTGGTGCAGGCCATCGGACCAGCGGCGGCCGGGCATCAGGCGGCCGGTGAACTCGTCAATGATGACAACTTTGCCGCCCTGTACCAGATAGTCTTTGTTGCGTTTAAAGAGGAACTGAGCGCGCAGCGCCTGTTCCAGGTAGCCGAGCAGGCGGGCCTGCTCGTGGGTCACATCTTCGGGGCGGTCGGGGTCACGCAGGGGCATGCCGATTAACTCTTCGACATGCGATTCGCCGATCTCCGTCAGGGTCACGGTGCGATCGCGCTCGTCCACTTCATAGTCTTCGGGACGGAGCTGGCGAACGACCTGGGCCATCCGGATGTACCATTCGGCCTCATCCTGAGCGGGGCCGGAGATGATCAGCGGGGTGCGGGCCTCGTCAATGAGGACATTATCGACTTCGTCGATGATGGCGTAGTAATGACCACGCTGGACGCGATCCTCCAGGCGCATGGTCATATTGTCGCGCAGGTAATCGAAGCCGAACTCGCTGTTGGTGCCGTATGTGATATCGGCCGCATACGCTTCGGCGCGCGGCACCATACGAAGCTGGTGCTGGTCTTCGTGCGGCGACTCACGCTCCAGGTCGACGATGAATGCTTTTTTGCCGTTCTCGGTGTGGGCTGCCATCTGGAGCACACCAACGGTGAGCCCGAGAGCATTGAAGACCGGGGCCATCCAGCGCGCGTCGCGACGAGCCAGATAGTCGTTTACCGTGACGAGGTGCACACCGCGTCCGGTGAGCGCGTTGAGATACAGGGGCAGCGTAGCGACGAGAGTCTTACCTTCACCGGTGCGCATCTCGGCGATCTTGCCTTCATGCAGCGCGGCCCCGCCGATCAACTGTACGTCGTAGTGGCGCAGACCGATGGTGCGCTTACTAGCCTCGCGTACAGCTGCAAACGCCTCGGGGAGCAGTTCGTTGAGCACATTCTGCTCCTCCTCTTTACGCCTTTCATCGTCCAGTCCCTGCAGGCGCGTTCGCAGCCGGTCGCGAAATTCTGCGGTTTTTGCTTTCAGAGCTTCACTACTCAGGGCTTCGAACTGTGGTTCGAGGGCATTGATTTGATTTACCAGCTCGGAATAGCGATCGATTTCTTTTTTATTGGGGTCGCCCCCAAACAGTCGCACAAATTTTTTTAGCATAACTGCTGTCCTCTTCGGGGCGATTATAGCACAGCGGAATAAGAAAATTATGAGTGCTGCGGCTGGGGCAGGGCAACCTTAAAAAACCCGATCTTTTAAGCCTGGCGTCGCGTAGGGTTTAAGGGGGCATGCTATAATCCTTATCATCAGGACTGGCAGGCGATTGTTCTGGCTGCACATACCGAACCCGGGGAGACAGCCCCGATAGAACGGGGGGAGAAGAATATCAGGAGCAGCAGAACGCTCCGCGCTGCCAGACAGGCGCTCTTTGTTCTGCCGTTCACCGGCGATTCATCACCCGCAGAAAGAAACCACGACGGAATCATAGACGGACCCGCGCATGTCCTTTGTCCATTTACACGTACATTCAGAATACTCGCTCCTGGATGGCTTCAGCAATATTAAGAAGCTGGTGCAGCGCGCCAAAGAGATGAACATGCCCGCGATTGGGCTGACCGATCACGGCACGATGTTTGGCGTGATCGATTTTTACAACGCCGCCACAGCTGCCGGCCTCAAGCCCATCATTGGCGTGGAATCTTACATGGCGGCGCGCGGCATGCAGGATCGTGACCCGCAGCAGGATAAACGCTCCACCCACATCCTGCTGCTCGCCGAAAACCAGACCGGTTACAGTAATCTGCTGAAAATTGCCAGTGCCGCGCAGCTCGATGGTTTTTATTACTACCCGCGCATTGACCACGAACTGCTGGCGAAACATGCGGAGGGGTTAATCTGCACGTCGGGGTGTATGTCGGCAGAAGTGCCACGCATGATCCAGGCCGGCGATCTTGAGGGCGCGCGCAAACAGCTCGACTGGTATTACGAGGTATTCGGCAAAGATAACTTCTTCCTCGAGCTGCAGTCGCACGACATCAAAGAGCTGGATGAGATCAACAAGAACCTGATTATGCTGGGGCGGCGCTACGACGCCCGTTTTGTGGCCACAAACGACGTCCACTATGTGGATAAAGAGGACGCGCGCCTGCAGGACGTGATGCTGGCCATTCAGACCGGCTGTCTGCTGACCGATCCGAACCGGATGCGCATGACGGACAACTCGTACTACCTGCGCTCACCGCAGGAGATGTCGGCGTTGTTTGCCGAAGTGCCCGATGCCCTCAACAACACGCTGTTGATCGCTGAACGCTGCAACATTGACCTGGGATTTAAGGGCTACCACCTGCCAGAGTTTAATGTACCGCCCGGATACACGGCCGAGACCTATTTGCGGGAACTGTGCGAGCAGGGGCTGGTACAGCGCTACGGGGAACGCGCGAACGACCCGGTGGTCCGCCAGCGACTGGACTACGAACTGGGCGTGATCCACCAGATGGGGTTCGACACATACTTCCTGATCGTGTGGGACCTGTGCCGGCATGCACGCGAAGAAGGCATCTGGTACAACGCACGCGGTTCGGCGGCCGGCTCGATGGTGGCGTACACGCTGAACATCACGCTGGTCGATCCGATCGAACACGGCCTGATCTTTGAGCGCTTCTTGAACCCGGGGCGCATCTCCATGCCGGATATCGACCTGGACTTCCGGGACGACCGGCGTGCAGAAATGATGGAATACTGTGCGCGCAAATACGGCGATGATAAGGTGGCACAGATCATCACCTTTGGAACCCTGGGCGCACGGGCGGCGATCCGCGATGTGGGCCGGGTGATGGATATCCCGCTGCCGGAAGTCGACAAAGTCTCCAAAATGATCCCGAACATCCCGGGAAAGCCGGTTTCTATCGGGCAGGCCCTGGAGGAGATCACAGAGTTCAAACAGCTCTACCAATCGAACCCCCAACTGCGAAGCCTGATCGACACGGCCAGGCAGGTGGAGGGGGTGGTGCGGCATGCCGGCACGCATGCAGCGGGTGTGATCATCACCGATAAGCCGATTGTGGAGTATGTGCCGCTGCACCGGCCGACGGGTGGATCAGCGGCAGAATCGCCGATCCGCACCGTGACGCAGTTCGAAATGTCGGTGCTGGAATCGCTGGGCCTGCTGAAGGTGGACTTCCTGGGGCTGGCGACGCTTTCGATTATGGCGCGGGCCTGCGAAATGATCCGCGAACGGCACGGTGTGGACCTGAACCTCAACAACATCCCCACCGACGACCCGGAGACGTACGAGCTCCTGGGGCGGGGTGAGACAGCGGCGGTGTTCCAGGTTGAAGGGTCGGGCATGCGGCGCTACCTGATGCAGATGAAGCCCAAGGAACTGGCGAACGTGATCGCCATGGTCGCGCTGTTCCGTCCGGGCCCGATGGACTTCATCCCCGGGTACATCCGCCGCATGCACGGTGAGGAAGAGGTACAGTACCGCCATCCCCTGCTGGAGCCGATCTTTAAGGAAACCTACGGCTACCCCGTCTACCAGGAACAGCTCATGTTCGCGGCGATGAAGCTCGCCGGTTATTCCGCCACAGAAGCGGATGACCTGCGCAAGGCGATCGCCAAGAAGATGAAGGAAAAACTGGAAAAGCACCGCGAAAAGTTCGTTTCCGGGGCTGTTAAGAACGGGATCGACAAGGATACAGCGCACGCCATCTTTGCCGACTGGGAAGAGTTCGCCCGCTACGGTTTCAACAAGAGTCATGCGGTGGACTACGGCGTGATCTCGGTGCAGACGGCTTATTTGAAATGCCACTACCCGGTCGAGTATATGACGGCCGTGCTCTCGGTGACCAAAAACGACACGGCCAAAGTGGCGCTGTATGTGGCGGACTGCCGGCGAATGGGCGTGCCGGTGGAGCCGCCGCATATCAACCACAGTTTGTGGGACTTTTCCATTGAGGACCGCCCGGACGGGAAGGCCGCTATCCGGTTCGGATTGGGTGCAGTGAAGAACGTCGGGCAGGGGCCGGTAGAGGCGATATTAAAGGGACGCGGGGATACTCCGTTCAAAGACCTGAACGATCTGGCGAAGCGAGTGGACCTGCGCCAGGTGGGCAAGCGCGCCCTGGAATGCCTGATCAAGGTCGGGGCGCTGGACTGCTTCGGCCCGCGCACAGCCCTGCTCGAGTCGCTGGACCGCATCATGGCGGTGAGCGCGTCGCACTTCAAGGCTGCCGAGATGGGGCAGATGAGCCTGTTTGGCGATATCGCGGGCACGGCGGAGGAGATCCAGCTTTCGCCGGCGACCAGCGAGATCAGCCAGCGTGAGATCTTGAACTGGGAGCGCGAGCTCATCGGGCTTTATGTGACGGATCATCCATTAAGCCCGGTGATGGATGTGCTCAACGATGTGGTGACGCATTTTTCAGGCGACCTGTCGGAAGCCAACCCTGCGGAAAAGGTGCGTGTAGCCGGAATCATCTGCCGGGTGCGGCATCACCAGAGCAAGGCCGGCAAGCCCATGGCTTTTGCCACCATTGAGGACCTGCAGGGAACGATCGAACTGGTGATCTTTCCACGCACCTGGGAAAAGGTGTCGCAGCTGGTGGAGATCGACCGCATCGTGGTGGTGGAAGGGCGCGTGGACCTGGAAGGGGCGGAGCCGAAAATTCTGGTAGACGATATTACGACCGAGTTTTCGACGGTTGTTCCGGCGGACACTGAACCGACGGCCAGCCGCCGGGTGGGGCAGCAAATGGCAGATTATCTGCCGGAGAGCGAGCCGCCTGATTTCGGGGAAGCCTTTTCTGCGCCAGAGGTGCAAGAATCGGCCGGGGTACACAGCTATGCTGTACCGGAGACGCCCGTACACCAGGCAACGGAAGCGAGTGCCCGGGAACAGCCTGCGGTTGAAGGGCCAGCCCACACGGAAAGCGATGCAGAGGATGAATGGGAAGGGATGCCGCCGCCCCCTGATGAATTCCCGCCCGGATGGGATTTTTACGGCGATATCAGCGCAGCGGAGCCTGTCGATGACGGAGAGCCGCTCGCGGCCCCAGCGGCATTCGAAGGAGCGGTGCAGTATCCGGCTGCCCGGCCCGAAGAAACCCGGGTTAAGACCAGCCAGCCGGAGCCAGTCCGGGCAGAAGCTGTGACGGAGCGCGTGAACGCTGCGACACCCGAACTGGAGCCCGCCCTGAGCCCGGTTGGCCCCGGGATTGCGCCTGATGATCCACGCCAGACCGGGGAAGAGGTCCTGCCTGCGGCGGTGAGCGTCCCGAGCGAAGCGCCGGCAGTCCACCTGCCGCTGAGGCCCTACCTGGTGCCATCCGGTATGGTCGCTGAGGATGATGACAATGCTGATGCACCGGTCAAGATGCTGACCGTGGTTCTGCGATCCACCGGGGACAAGGCCCGCGATGTGCTGCGCCTGCGGCGCATTTACGGGATCATCACCAGCTACCCGGGAAATGACCGCTTCGGACTGCAGGTGTTCGAGGGCGGGCGAAGCTACCTGCTGGACTTCCCGAACGATACCACAGGGATCACCCCTGAGCTGCAGCGGCGCCTGACGGAGCTGGTTGGCCCGGACAACGTGCGCATTACACCGATCGTGCTGCAGTAACTACCCGAAAAAAATAAAAAACAACGGGGCAGATGTTCTGCCCCGTTGCTGATTCCAGCTACCCTTCGCTGGTCATAATGAAGAGCGGCTTCATGCCGAAGCTCTCGTAGACCGGGCGCAGACGCTCTTTGTTGTAGTAAACATCGACGTTGACCACCTTCTTGCGGCTGGTGACCACGTCGATCGGCACATCGTCGTAGCGGCCATTCTTGAGCACAACCAGGCGGCCGTGGATGCGGTTGAGGATCAGGTCGAGGGCCAGGTTGCCGTAGGCCATGGGGACGATGGAGTCGATCGCATCGGGATCGCCGCCGCGCACCATGTAGCCCAACTTCTGGTTGATGATATTGATAGGCCTGCCGTTGTTGAACTTGGGCGAAAGGGCTTTGATGCGGTTCGAGACCAGGTCGCCAATACCGCCGAGCTTGGCATGGCCATAGGCATCGGTGGTGGTGTCTTCGAAGACCATCTCACCGCCTTCGAACATGGCGCCTTCGGAAACGAGCACGATGGAATAGCGGCTGGGATTGTGGTTGCGATCTGCTACAAGGAGCTCGGTGAGTTTTTCGATGTTGAACTTATATTCGGGGATGACACAGCGATTGGCGGCGCCGGCCATGGTGGGCAGCATGGCGGTGAAGCCGGCATAGCGTCCGAAGACTTCGAGCACCATGATGCGTTCGTGCGAGCCGGCGGAGGGGCGCAGGCTGTTGGTCATCTGGATGGTGCGGGTAACACAGGTGCTGAAGCCAATGCAGTAGTCGGTGCCGGGTACGTCGTTGTCCATGGTCTTGGGGATGGCCACGACCTTGACGCCCTCCTGGTAGAGGCGCACTGCATAGCTGAGGGTGTCGTCGCCGCCGATGGGGATCAGGTAATCGATGCCCAGCCATTCCAGGTTCTTGATCACCTCGGGGGTGACATCGTTGACATCAGCGGTGTAGGTATCGCGGAGGTGCTCGGGCAGATCGGTTTTCTTCATGTGGCTGGGGCGGGTGCGGGAGGTGTGCAGGAAGGTGCCACCGGTGCGGCCAGCCTTGTTGACGATCTCTTCGGTAAGGATCTGGTAATTATTGCTGTTATCGGCATTTTTATCGCGAATGACATCGGTGATGCCTGCCCAACCGCGGCGCAGGCCGATGACCTGATAACCTTCACGCAGGGCGCGAAAGGTGACCGCACGAATGGCCGGATTGAGGCCCGGAACGTCACCGCCACCGGTCAGGATGCCGATCACACCTTTTATTTTTTTAACATTTGCCATCTTTTAGCCTCCATAGAGTTTTTAATTTCAAATGGCTCTGGAACCCAAAGCTTACCCGTTGAGGTGAAACCCAGCCGCGTGAAGGCTCTGTCTCACGCAACGGGAGGATTTTCTGGATTCCAGGGATCTGGCGGATTTTCGTGATCCCGGATGAGCTGCTGCCATGGACGGCCGGCCCTGATATGGTTTTCCAGCGCGGCGGGGATCGAAAAGACCAAATCCTGTTATAACCCGTAATTTACGAACTGAGATAGGTTTGGAGTAATTTTACTAGAATTCTCGGGTGGTTGGAGAACATTTACGAATGGATTGGAGCGTGTGTTACCGGGCAGCCAGGGGAGGGAAGTTTCCAGATCGCTGGCTGGAAACTTCCCTCCCGGCCAGATGGTTCAGATCCAATTGGGCTCTTCGTAGACGCCGAAGCACTCTTTCAGCACAGCGACAATTTCGCCCAGGGTGGCGTAAGCACGGACAGCGTCGAGGATGTAGGGCATGGTGTTCTCAGTGCCCTGAGCGGCGATGCGCAGGCGGTCGAGGGCCTGACCGACACGTCCGGAATCGCGCTCCGCACGCACAGCCTGCAGACGCTTCACCTGGCGGTCATAGCCTTCGGGGTCCATCTCCAGGATGGGAATGGAGATGGGCTTATGGTCCACATAAGCGTTGACGCCGACAATCTTGCGCTGGCCCTCGTCGACCTCGCGCTGGTAACGGTAAGCGGCATCGGAGATCTCGCGCTGGAAGAAGCCCTTTTCGATGGCGGGCAGCATACCGCCGAGCTCCTCGATGCGGCGGAAGTAGTCGTAAGCCTGCTTCTCGAGGCGGTTGGTCTGGCTTTCGACGAAAAAGGAGCCGCCGAGGGGATCGACGGTGTTGGCGACGCCCGATTCTTCAGCGATCACCTGCTGGGTGCGCAGGGCGATGGTGACGGCCTGTTCGGACGGCAGGGCGAGAGCTTCGTCCATGCTGTTGGTGTGCAGCGACTGGGTTCCCCCAAGCACGGCGGCCAGGGCCTGGATGGCGACGCGAACGATGTTGTTTTCGGGCTGCTGGGCGGTGAGGGAAACACCGGCCGTCTGCGTGTGGAAGCGCATCAACCAGGACCGGGGGTTTTTCGCCCCGAAGGTCTCTTTCATCTCGCGCGCCCAGATGCGGCGGGCGGCGCGATATTTGGCAATTTCTTCAAAGAAGTCGTTGTGGGCGTTGAAGAAGAAGGAGAGGCGCGGGGCGAACTCATCGATATCCAGGCCGCGTGCGATGGTCCAGCGGACGTATTCCAGGCCGTCGGCCAGGGTAAAGGCCAGCTCCTGAGCGGCGGTGGAGCCGGCCTCGCGGATGTGGTAGCCGGAAATAGAGATGGTGTTCCACTGCGGCAGATAGCGGGAACCGTATTCGATGGTGTCGATCACCAGCCGCATGGAAGGTTCGGGCGGGAAGATGAACTCTTTCTGGGCGATGTATTCTTTGAGGATGTCGTTCTGGATGGTGCCGCGGAGCTGATCGGGGCGGACACCCTGCTTTTCGGCGGCAGCGATGTACATGGCCCAGATAATGGCCGCCGGGGAGTTGATGGTCATACTGGAAGAGACCTTATCGAGCGGAATGTCCTGAAGCAGGATCTCCATATCTTTGAGCGAGGAGACGGCCACCCCGCATTTGCCGAACTCACCCAGGGCTTCGGGCGCGTCGGTGTCGTAGCCCATGAGGGTGGGGAGGTCGAAAGCGATTGAGAGACCGGTCTGGCCCTGCTGGAGGAGGTATTTAAAGCGGGCGTTGGTCTCTTCGGCCGTGCCAAAACCGGCAAACATGCGCATGGTCCACAGGCGGCCGCGGTGCATGGTGGGGTGGATGCCGCGCGTGAAGGGGTACTCACCGGGCAGACCGAGATCCCGCAGGTAGTCGAGATCTTCCACGTCGAGGGGGGTGTAGATGCGTTGAACAGGCTCTGAAGAAGTGGTGACAAACGTCTCTTTGCGTTCCGGCAGGCGGGACAAACTCCTCTGTACAGTGGTTTCCTCCCACTTTTCCACCTCCTGACGGAGCTGTTCGAGCTTCTGTCGGTCGTACATATATGCTCCTTTGGCTGAATGGTCAGTACATGGCGACTGATCGATTAAGTTTCCCCTATGGATGGAATTATAGCACGGGGGCGGACGGTATTCGTTCGCACGGCAGACAGCCGGGAGCGGGTGGAGGGAGTGGGGAATTGATCCTCAAAAACAAATCGAAACAAATCAGGGCGGCCTGGATTGATCGCCGGTGATGCCCAGCTCCACTAGCACTTCGCTGAGGGCCTGTTCTATTTCTTCTTTATACGGGGTGTTGATGGAGGCGATGTAGCTCTGGGTGCGGATGAGACGGGTGAGGCTGGTGGCGGCCAGGCTGAGGACCCGGAGGAGCGAGACGGCCTCGGGGAGGGAGGCGGCGTCATGGCTGAGTTCGACAACGCGGCGGATATAGCCGCGCAGGAGGTTGATCTCGTCCTGCAGGCCGGCGGAGGAGGGGCGGGAGTCGAGGTCGGCGAGGTCGGACTTGCGGTAGTGGCGGGCATAGAAGCCGTGCTTGAGGGCATTGCTGTTGCCCGGCGGGGCACCGCGGCGGCGTTTGGGGGGATTGGTCTGCGGCGTGTTCATAGCTGAGGGGATTCAACCACGGAGGGGAGATTTGCGAAACGTAAAAAGGGAAAATTGATAGAAAAATATACCCCCCTGGTGGAGATTGGGGTGGGAAAATTGTTGACGCGGCGGGCGCGGCGTGGTAGAATTTCGTCGCTCTGCCCCCATCGTCTAGCGGCCCAGGACGTGGCCCTCTCAAGGCCAAAACAGGGGTTCGAGTCCCCTTGGGGGCACCAAAAAACAGCCGCATGGAATGCGGCTGTTTTGCTTTATCGTCAGAAACCTCAACCTAAACCATTCCATATTTCTGGGCTTGTGAAAAAACCTGTAAACCATGCTCCAGCCAAGGTCGCATGCTTGTCAGGCTAGAAGACGCCAGGCTTCTATAATGACTTAAGCTGTCCAATGCGATGGTTGGTAGTGGTTTTCACTGAACATATTCCCTTCCATTCCAGGATAGGTTTTCAACAGGAAAATCCCAGCCCTTTACTCTTGTGAAATATCCTTAAAGACAGTCTGCGGTAGGATGCCCGAAGGGTTATTTATTCTCCACTCGACCATAAATGAAACCGACTCGCCGAATGCGTCCCTAGTCAATGCAAGAAGATCAAATATCTCCGGACGATAGTGTTGGTTTCTGTACTCATCATTGTTCTAACTCTCTTATGCGAGGTTGAAACACGTCAACAAAATCCAGCGTCGTCTTCACTACCCATTCTCTGGCCTGGTCTAAAAGCTTTTTAGAATCCGTGGCTTTTCTTTTTATTGTTGTTGATATTCTAGATGCGGCGCGCTGATCCATTCGATCCCATGTTATTGGGTAACCAAGTTCGGCCTCAATCTCATTTTTCTGTTTTACCAGGGTATCAAACGCCTGTTTGTTCCGCTGCTTATCACCTGTGTCAATATACAGTTCAACCCTCAACTCTTGCTTCTGAGTGAAAACCCATGCAAATCTAAAGCCTGTCTTTCCGGCCGTAAACGCCCACCAGTTTTGAGGGTATGTTTTGGTGGCCTCTGTAACCCCAGGACGAGCCTGCTTTAAGGCCTCCAACGCTTCAGCAAAGAATAACTGCATCAAGGCATGGTCGGTCCGGCGAAATGTAACAGACTGGCGTGAAAGATCAACATCTTCTACCTTCCAGCCTGCCCTTAACCAGACCCGAGAGTGCAAGTTGTTAATCGGATCGTTTGTCCACCAACTGAGATGTTGAGATGCGGAAGTAGGAAGTGTTTCGCCTATCAAGTTCTCGAATTCCGGAAAATCAAGTCGAATGAGATTGCCCTGGCCTTTCTGGTTTTTCAACCAGGCTTCGATGGCTTCAAGCTTATCTCCTGGAAAGCCTGGCTGTTCTCGAGACGGTAGACCGGTCACCAGTTTACTTTCCTCAACAGCTGCATCTGGCTTTGGGCGGGCCGCCAGCCAGTCCCTTGCCCGTAATAAAGCATCTCTTTGAAC
>JAAYXE010000129.1 GCA_012516075.1 Chloroflexota bacterium
AATGTCCTGCAGGGAAAATTGTGTGTGGAGCTGAGCAGAAAAATGTGCGCTTTGCAGTTGAGAGAGCATATCTATTCACCGGCCTTTTCACCTGTCCAGTCCATTCGAATGTAGACACCTCTGTCATCCACCGGTCTGAACCCGAGGCGGGCGTAAAGGCGCTGGGCAGGGTTGAATTTTTCGACGTGGATGCTGACCCGGCAGCCGGTCCGCTCTGCCTCGGCCAGGATTTGTTTCAGCAGCCGTGTGCCAGTTCCGCGCCCCCGAAAGGCGGGCAGCAGGGCGATATCTATGATCCGGATTTCACCCGGCCAGCGGGCGATGTACAACCTGCCGGCCGGCTCCCCGTCGACGAGGATGATATCGTAGCTGGCCCCTGTGTAATTTTCATGGTAGTAGCGGTGCTGGGCCTCGAACTGCATGGTGATGAATGCCTGTTTCTGTTCCGGGCTCCAGTCCACCAGCTGCAGTTCCTCCTGGCGGGTGCTGGCATACACCTGCAGCAGGAAATCGCGGTCAGCAGACGCGGCCGGCCGCAGGCACAGATCGACGGCAGGCTGTGCCGTGTCCGCAGTAGAGTTATCTGGATTGCTTTCGGAAGGGTGGGGGTCAGACGCGCGCATGCTGATCTACGGTGCGCCAGCAGCGTCCGTCTGTGGACTGGAGGGTAAAAGAGTGCTCCCCACAGCCGATCTCCGCATAAAAGATCCCCTGCCGGGTGGAGATGTTCAAAACCGACCGGTTTTCGCCAAAATTGGCTGCCAGCTGCCAGGTTTTACCCTGGTCGAGCGACTCGTAGATCTTACCTTCGGGGGTACCGCGCAGAACTTTGGCCGGGGCTGCTGCTTCGCTTCCGGAATAACCGCGGAAAGCCATCAGCCCGCCGAGGGGGGCAATGGCGAACAACTTTAAGAAATTTCGCCTGTTCATCAACGAGAGCTCCTCTGTGAACGAAATTTTATTTGCAGCAGTCCGCAGGCCGTCTGCTGTTATATCAATGTTTGAATAAAGTGAAGTGGTGCAAATTATATCGAAAAGTGACAGTATTAGGTGTTGTATAAACCTTTCAAAACTGTATAACCTGTTCAATAACTGTGGGGATAATAAAACCTTCAAGGTCTTAACAGGTTCTGTTGTGGCTGCGCCCCCTGCCTCACGTTGGTTCCAGTTCGGGATGGAACTGCCGGAAACCTTAAAGGTTTTCCATTCACATTTGATACGAATTTACCCCCACCCCTGCCCTCTTTCAAGGATAGGTTTTTAATTTCTTAATGGCTGCCAGCATCTGAATGCCGCAACCAGGCGTCCTTCGACTACGCTCAGGATGCCAGGTTGCGGCATTTATTGCCCGCAGGTGCGCTGAGCGGAGGGGGCGACAGGCCCCGCAGTCGAAGCGGCTTGCGGGCGGAAGTCAGTATCGCCATGCTATGGAATCAATTAACCAATTGATTACCATAATACAAAAAAAATTACCTGCCTCTGTGAGACGCCTGCCCTCACCCGTTCGCTCGCTGGCGCTCGCTCACAGGGGAGGGGGAAAAATCCGCTTCCATCAGCGTGATCCGTTCTCGTCCGCGTCCCTGAATGTGATGAGAGCCGGTTGTGTTAAAAATAAAACGGCCTGCTGTCGCAGACCGTTTTGCCAGTCGGGGCGGGCGGATTTGAACCGCCGACCTCACGGACCCGAACCGTGCGCTCTAACCGGGCTGAGCCACGCCCCGTACAAGCGGATGGCATTATACATCACCCATCTGGCTTTGACAAGGTGAATTCTCAAGCTGCTTCTTTCACCGCCTCCCGCTGGCGGTTCTGCAATCGCGTCCCTTTGGGCAGCAGGAAAGTAAAATTGCTGCCTTTACCTTCCAGGCTCTCCACCCAGATCTGCCCGCCGTGCAGTTCGACCATCACCTTCGCCACGGCCAGACCCAGGCCCATGCCGCCCGTGCGGCGGGTGAGGTGATGTTCCAGCTGGAAGAAGGGCTCAAAAATTCTGTGCACGGCATGCGCCGGGATGCCGATGCCGTTGTCGGCGACCGAGACGCGCACGTAGCCGGGAAGGTTCTCGGCGCTCACCTGCACCTGTCCGTTCTCGTTGTTGAACAGGATGCCGTTCTCCACCAGGTTGCAGACGGCGATGTAAATCTTTTCCCGGTCGCCTTCCACCTCGATGGGTTCGGCGGGCAGGCGGTTGGCCAGGTGCACCTTCTTGCGCAGGGCCAGGCCGGCCAGGTTCACCAGCGCGGCGTGGATCACGTCCTTCACGTCCACCACCTCCCGGCGGATTTTGCTGCGGTTCTTGAGCATCTCCTCCATGCCGGAGAGGTCATCGACGATCTTTTTCAGGCGCCTGGCGCTGTTGATGATCACCTGAATCTGCTCGCGCTGCGCCTCGTCGCTGACCATTTCATCGAGCAGGGAGGCGTGCCCCAGGATCAGCCCCAGCGGCGTGCGCAGCTCGTGTGAGGTGATGGCGACGAAGTCGGCCTTCATGCGTTCAAGGTCTTCCATCTCCTGCCGGGTGCGCGCCGCCTGCTCCTGCAGCAGGCTTTCCTGGATTAATGTTGCCGTCTGGATGGCGAGCATGGTGAGCAGATCCGCGTCGTCGGAGGTAAAAGGAACACCGCCCTTTTTGTTGAGGACTTCCAGAACGCCGACGGTCTGCTGGCGGTAGATAAGGGGGACGGCCAGCAGCGAGCGGGTGGTGTATCCGGTTATCTCGTCCACGCGGTGGAAGATGCGCCCGTCGGCGGCAGCGTCGTTGATGACCAGGGGTTCGCCTTTCGTGTAAACGTACCCGGCGACGCTGGATTCGAGCGGAATGCGCTGGCGCAGGATCATATCCGCGTGCTGGTGGGGCGCTGCCAGGAACTTCAGCAGGCCGGTCTCCTCTTCATAAACGAGGATCGAACTGGTTTCACTCTGAGTCAGCTCGCAGGCGGTGGTCACAATTTCCTGCAGGGCCGCGTTCAGATCGTCCGACTGGTGCAGGCGGCGTAATACTGCCAGCAGCCGCTCCATGCGCTGCATGCGGAGATTGGTGGTTTGGAGCATGAACGTTTCTCCGTTGGGTGTCCGGTCAATGACAACATTATAGCATGCCCGCAATTGTTGTGTTCTAAACCTCACGAAGTTGTATAATACGCTCTGTTGTACGTACAGGGCGTACCCCAGAAATTCGGCGTTATCACTGCAGGAAAAAAACATGCGCAGGCGGTGCACCGTTCCTGTATGCATGCATCCTCGCAGGACGAGTAAGTAAATGAGCCGGAAAACGAAGATGCTAACAATCAAGGAGAACCAGAATGAGTGATAATCATAAAGTTCGTGTAGCCATCATTGGAGTGGGGAACTGCGCTTCCGCACTGGTGCAGGGAGTGCAGTTTTACCAGAACGCCCGGGATGACGAGCAGGTGCCCGGCCTGATGCATGTGAATCTGGGCGGATATCACATCCGCGACATCGAATTCACGGCAGCCTTCGATGTGGTCGATACGAAAGTGGGGAAGGACCTGAGCGAGGCCATTTTTGCCTATCCAAACAACACGATCCGCTTCGCCGATGTGCCTCACCTGGACGTTCCCGTCTCCCGCGGTATGACTCACGACGGCCTGGGGAAATATCTGCAGCAGGTCGTGAAGAAAGCGCCCGGCCCGACGGCCGATATTGTGGGCATCCTGCGCGAGACGAAGACGGACGTGGTGGTGAACTTCTTACCGGTGGGCTCCGAGATGGCGACCAAGTGGTACGTCGAACAGGTCCTTGAGGCCGGATGTGCGTTCGTCAACGGCATCCCGGTTTTCATCGCCAGCCAGGACTACTGGGCCAAACGCTTCGTAGAGCACGGCCTGCCGGTGATCGGCGACGACGTGAAGAGTCAGGTGGGCGCGACCATCCTGCACCGCGTGCTGACCAGTCTGTTTGTGGACCGCGGGGTGCGCCTGGACCATACCTACCAGCTCAACTTTGGCGGTAACACAGACTTCCTGAACATGCTCGAGCGCGAGCGCCTGGAATCGAAGAAGATCTCCAAGACCGGCGCCGTGACCAGCATGCTGCCTTACAGCCTGCCGGCGGACGATGTGCATGTGGGGCCCAGCGATCACGTGCCGTGGCTGACCGACCGCAAGTGGTGCTACGTGCGCATGGAAGGGACCACCTTCGGTGAAGTGCCGCTGAACCTGGAGGCCAAGCTGGAGGTCTGGGATTCGCCGAACTCGGCCGGCGTGATTATCGACGCCGTGCGCTGCGCCAAGCTGGCCCTCGACCGCGGCCTGTGCGGCCCGCTGCTGGGTCCGTCGGCTTACTTTATGAAGACCCCGCCCAAGCAGTTCCGTGACAGCGTGGCCAAGGAAATGACCGAGGCCTTTATCCGCGGCGAAGCAGCCGAATAAGAAAAATCACCAGCATGAGAATCAACCGGGGCGCCAGACGATTCTGGCGCCTTTTTTTGTTCTCATTTTTTTATCAGGGAAATTCGCCCTAACCATCCAGGTGCCGCCCACCGCAAAGTTCTGCAGTGGGCGGCTTTTTTCTTTTTCTCTGGATTACCGGGCAGGCTCAGACTTTATTCAACCAGCCCGGTGGGGACGAACACCAGGCCGCTGCCGGTCTGGGCCAGGCCCTGGTGCAGCAGTTCAGGAGGGCCGGACGGCAGTGGATAGCGGTACAGGCTCTGGTCTTTGATCAGGTAGAGCGCTTTGGAGTCCGGCGACCAGGCCAGACGGTCGCCGGGCTGGCCGGGCAGTTCTGCGACCAGGTCCCCGTCCGTCTCATAAATGCGCACGCCAGCCGGCAGCGCGCCGCCGCGGCTGGCAAAGGCCAGATATCGCCCGTCCGGGGAAGGCAGCGGGGCTGTGTTCTCGCCGGCGTACAGCAGGCTGTCGCCCCGGGGATCCAGCAGGGCCGCTCCTGAGGGAGAGCTGAGGCTGTAGCGGCCCAGGGTTTCCAGCCAGGCCAGCCGCCCTCCGGGCTCCATCCCATCCACTCTGACCCGGCGCTCCTCGCCAGTGGAGAGGGTCAATAAAAGGACCTCAGGGCTGTCTGTAAAGGTGAGCGCCAGGGCGTCCGCGCCCGGCGCCAGCGCAGCCGAGGAGACCGTGCCTGAACCGGCTGCAAACAGGTCGTTAACGGTGCCGCTGGCCGGGTCGATCACCTGCACGCGGTCGCCCGCCCCGCGGGTGAGGGTCACCAGCTCGCCGGCCGTGGTCCATCCCATCAGCGAGGTCTCAAAGGGTTCGCCCTGCCGGTCGGGCAGCAGGCGGCGGGGTTCGCCGCCCTGCGAGGGGACCGCCCAGAGGGCGGCGGTCTCTCGCTCGCCGGTGGCGGTGAAAGCAGCGGTTTCCTGGTAAACGATCCAGCGCCCGTCCGGAGACCAGGTCAGGCCGGCCGGGTAGCCGGCTTCGGAAGTGAGGCGCTGCAGGCTGCCATGCTCCAGGTCGAACAGGTACAGGCCGGCGCCTTCGCCTTCCGGGGCTGCGGCCAGCGCCAGGCGGCTCCCGTCGGGCGACCAGGCGGCCGCATCCGGCTGGGAGAGCGCCTGCAGCACCTGCTGCCCCGATAACCCTTCATCCAGCAGCGGGCCGGTCAGCGCCAGGTGGTGCACGGCAGCCCGCTCCGGCAGGTGCAGCAGCGCCAGAGAAATGCCATCCGTCTGAGAGGAGCCATCCAGGCCCAGCCGCACTGCCAGCCAGCCTGCGCTGCCGGGGGCAAGGCTGCCCGCAAGGGGGTGTCCTTCGAGCGCCAGCTGCAGCAGAGGGCCGCCTTGTTCTCCGGCTGCATACAGGCCGCCGTCCCGTTCATAGACCAGCCAGCCCCCGGTCTCTGCCAGGATTTCTGGGCTGGCGGGCAGGCTCCACAGGCACGCCCCGCCCTGGGGGACCGGCGCAGCCAGGAAGCGGCCGCCGGGAGACACCGCCAGTGTGTTGCTCCAGGGCAGGGTCTTGCTTTCGAAGCGCGCCACGCTGCCGGCGCTGCCCACATCCCACACGGTCCCCTGGCCGTCCTCGCCGGCTGAGATCAACAGCCTGCCGTCCGGCGAGAACGCCAGGGCCGTGACCGCCGAGCGGTGGCCGGGTAAGGTGTGCAGAATCTCACGGCTTTCGATATCCCATATCGTCAGCCCCCCGTCCATTCCTCCTACCGCCAGCAAACGGCCGGCTGGTGAAAAAGCAGCCTGGTTTGGTCGCCCCGGTGCGTCCAGCGGTTCGAGGGCTTCGCCTTCCGGCAGGCGCCACAGAAACACCTGCGGCGAGTCAGGCCCCCAGGCGGCCATCCATCTCCCATCGGGAGAGACAGCCGCCGCCTGGGCCGGCCCGGCGTCCAGGCGGCGCGATGGATCCAGATACAGTGCGGCATCCGGCTCGCCGTTCGGGTGAACCAGGGTTGCCAGTGTCCCGTCCGGGGTGTAATACAGGCGCGCATCGCCGGCGGCCTCCAGGGGCAGGGTATCGAGCAGCGCGCCATCCGCCGTACTGATGCGGCGCAGCTCGCCGTCCGCCGCCAGGCTCAGGGGCGCGCCGTCGGGGGAGAGGGCGGCGTGGTAGAAGCTCTGGGGCGCGGGGAACTGGAGGTCACCCTGCAGCCCGTCCAGGGCATGCACATAGATCCCCTGGGGGCCGGTCAGGATCAGCTGGCGGCCGTCGGGGCTGAAAAAGAGCTGCTGGATGGCTGTGGAACCAAAACAGGCGGCCTGCACCAGCTCATCTTCAGGTGCTGTGGGCGGGATGATTTCCACCGGAGGCAGCGAGGGGGTGGCGGTAGGAGCAGGAGCGCTGGCTGTCGGAGAAGGCGGCGGGGGCGGCAGGCTGCAGGCCGCCAGCAGTAGAATGGGTATTATGAACGCTATTACCTTGCGCATAGTCAATACCGGTTCCGGGGTGATTTCGACAGGGTCCTGCTAAGATGAGGCCGGCGGCGAGGCGGCCGGGGCCAGGCTGGCGATCCCCATCCCGCCTCTCGACTGGCGCCAGCTTCCCGTGCCCAGCTTCTGCTCCGAGAGGTCCACCTCATGTGCAAAAGGCCGCAGAGAGGCCTCGCTGTTTGAGAATTCATTTATCTCGAGTGCCACAAGTACAGCGAATGATTGGGCCTTGATCTTCACAGTTCCCCCGGAAATGTTCTCAAATCTATGATCAGGAAACCGGCTGACAGCAAAGGCCGCCGGAAGCGATCTGCGGCATTCATCACCACCCTTTCAATACGCCGCAGGATTGGCAGTGTCCAGAAGGTCGGGTTTATAATACTCCATCCATGCCCGTCTCAGAGCCGGAGTGCGGGCTGCATCGCTTTGAATTGTACACGATACGCGCCTGCAGGGGGACTTGTATTCATCAAGCAGCGGTATGACCATTCGCCGGGAGACTGAGCCGGCAGCGTTCAAGAGGGGGAGAGCGAGTTTCCAGGATGGATCGAAGCACAACTGCAGCTGAAAACAGGCCAGGGCCTGTGCAGGCCGGCGAGCGCATGACAGCCGTCGACGTGGTGCGCGGCTTCGCCCTGCTGGGCATCCTGATCTTCAATATGTCGAGCTTTGCCGGCTACTCGCTCGACTGGCGCGCCCACACTTCCCCCCTGGACCAGGCAATTGTGCTGCTGACGCACCTGCTGGTGCAGGCCAAGTTCTATTCGCTGTTCTCGTTCCTGTTCGGCTGGGGGATGGCTGTGCAGCTGCTGCGCTCCCGGGCGCGCAGGGTTCACTTCGTGCCGCGCTCCCTGCGCCGCCTGCTGGTGCTGCTGTTCATCGGTATGGTCCACGGCATGCTGATCTGGGACGGGGATATTCTCACGGCCTACGCGCTGTCCGGTTTCCTGCTGGTGCTTTTGCGAAATCGATCGGGGAAAGTGCTCCTTCCCTTCGCGCTGCTCTGCCTGCTGTTCTCAATTTTTGTGACCCTGCCGGTCGAACCTGCCGAACGCCTGAGGGAAGCCTACCAGGAATGGACGGTGTTCCTGCGCTCCGGGCGCTACAGCCGCGAGCTGTTCACCAGTCCCGTGTTCAGCGAGGTCACCCGGGTGCGCGTGCAGAGCTACCTCAACCGCAGCGCCGGCTACCTGTACTATTTCGGGAATATTTTCGCCATGTTCCTGCTCGGGCTGTGGGCGGGAAAGCAGCGCATCCTGCAGGACAGCGGCGGTCACCGGCGCCTGCTGCGCTGGACGGCCCTCCTGGGTTTCATTCTGGGCCTGATGTTGAACGCCGTTTTTGTGGGTCTCATGGTCTGGCCGCAGGCGGTGCCGGCGGATTGGCTGGGAAGTGTGCGGGTTGGTGCACGCACGCTGGGCGCCCCGGCGCTGATGCTGTTCTATCTCAGCGCCATCCTGCTGCTCTACCAGCGCCCCAGCTGGCAGCGGCGGCTGGGCGTGCTCGCCCCGCTGGGGCGCACGGCGCTGAGCAGCTACATCGGCCAATCGCTGTTCTGCACGCTGGTATTTTACGGTTACGGCCTGGGGCTGTACGGCCAGGTCGGACCGGCGTTCGGACTGCTGCTGACCGTGCTGATCTACGCCGTCCAGATCCGCCTGAGCGCCTGGTGGCTGGGGCGGTTCCGCTTCGGTCCGCTCGAATGGCTGTGGCGCAGCCTGACCTATTTGCGCCTTCAGCCGCTGCGCGGCCCAGGCGTCCCTGCTGCTGGAGCGCACGCCGCGGGCCGGGCTGGCCTGCTGGTCAACCTGCTGCTGCGTTTTGGTCTGGCCGCTGCGCTGGCCTGGGCGCTGCTGCAGGGGGCGTGATCTATAAAACCTTCGAGGTCATCTTTGAACCAGACCCGGATGGAACCGTTCCGGGGAAAGGGTCACAGACGGGACAGGATCCGTTAAGACCTCGAAGGTTTTATGTAAACCGGGCGCTCTGCGCCCGCTTCCAGATGTCACACAGGCCTGGTATTCCCAGACGCCCCGCGGAGTGGGGCTGTGCTGGTTCCCACGGTTCCCGTGGGAACCAGGAATATTTCAGCGTACCCGCTGCACCGCCAGCTGCCGGCTGAATCTCAACCCTGCTGTGAAAACGCCTGCCCGTCCTGAATAAACTCCAGACGGTTGCCGAAGGGATCGAAGGCGTGGAAGCGGTCCACGCCGGGGATGGTCTGGTCGCGGATCACCTCCACCCCCGCGGCCTCTAACTCGCGGCAGGCAGCGTCGAGATCGGTGACGATGAAGCAGGGGTGAGCTTTACGCGCCGGGGTGAATTCTTTTTCCACGCCCAGATGCAGATACACACTTCCCCCTGCAAACCATACACCGCCGCGGGAAACGAGCTGCTCTGGTTTGGGTATTTCCTGCAGCCCCAGCAGGCCGCTGTAAAACCGGCGCGCCTGCTCCTCCTGGCCGGGCGGCATGGCTAACTGCACGTGGTCGAGACCTGTAATTTTCATTCGCTATACCTGGTGATTGTTGTTTTCGAGGCGTTCAAGGGCGCGGCGCAGCAGTTCGGCCCGGCTGGCATAAGGAGCATAGCTGCGCTCGTATTCCACCATATCCTCCAGCTCACGGGTGTCGCCGTTCAGGCGCTCGAGCAGGTCGAAGTACAGCGCCTCTTCCAGCTCGGTCCCTCGCTGCCGGGTGGCCTGTGTGGAATATCCCCGGCTGGCGGGAACGATCGGCTCCGGCTCGAAATAATCGTACGCGCTGCTGTCGTCGAAGAATTCGTAAACTACCTGGCTGGTCTGCGCCCGGGGCGGAAGCGCCTGCCCGGTGACAAAGGCAGCCGCGTCGCGCAGCAGATCATAAGCCATGAAAAAGACCAGGGCAAGCATAACGGTTACGACCGGGTCGTACAGGAACAATGGCCGGACGAGGATCAGCGGCAGCAGCGACAGCGACATGAGCATGGTGCTGAGGAACAGACCGGTGAGCACAGGGCGGCGCGTGAAGGATGCGAAGAGCCGCCGGAAGAGCATGTAGATCACAGCGAGCAGCAGCCCGAGCAGCACCCCGCCGATCAGAAGCTGGAGGGCAGCCGAGAGGATCAGCTCGGTGAGGACATTCCCCCATCCGCCCGGGTCGAGCAGCAGCACGACCCCAATAACCAGGGCCAGCAGGACAAACACTGCGGCTGCAGCAAGAGCCAGGACCAGGCGGTTGTCTTGATTCATGGTCTACTCCCGAACATCCCCATGGACGATGATAGGTCAGAATTGTAATTATTGTACCCCGTTTGTGCTGTGCGGCACACGTTTTTTTGCATTCAATTTTGAGCGGCTGCACGGCCTGAGCAGAATTAGCGATCAAAAACCGGCTTCATTCAGGGCGTTCTGCACGGCGCGGACAAAGCGGTGGAACGGTTCTTTCTGGACCTGCCGGCCTCTGCGCGTCAGGCTCGCAAACATGATCTCGCGCAGCCCGGCCGATATCTCAAGCTGTGCGCCAGTTCTAGAACGGGCGCGGTTGCACACATTGTGTGGACTGCGCCCCGCCAGCCTGTGGTCCGGCCTGCACACGGCCGGGAAGTCCGCCCGGTTTAGAGCATGCACCAGATGGTCGCAGAGCGCTTGATGCAGCCCGCCGACCACAACCTGGCGCTCTTTGCCGCGCATACCATGCAGCGCCAGGGCTGCCTCGCTGCAGTTCAGCAGTTCCAGGGCCAGGGGATCGTCGAACCGGGTGCTGGTGATGCGCAGGTCGCCGCAGCCATCGGGAAGCAGACTCTCGAACAGGTATAAAGAATACCTTTCCGCAGCGATGGCCGCGGCGAGCTCCGACGTGCCCGGCTCAATACCCCCTCCGTGGGGAGCCAGGACGACCAGCGCGGAGCCGCGCCGCACCAATCGGCGGCGGAAGTGGCGTCCTTCTGTCCAGCTGCGGATATGTCTTTCAAAATGAGACGTCATGCGAATAGATTACAGGCTCTGCGCCCGCAGCGGTCCGACCTCCACCACGTCGACCGGGACGCCCTGGATCTCGGCCGGTATGGTTTCCTCCGGAGCGAGCTGCGCAGCCGGTATCTTGCGGTCCACCATGACGATCAGGGCCACCTGGCCTGTTTCCTGACCGCCTTTCCGCTTGGTGCCCACGCCCACACCGACCACGTTAGGCCGGGAGAGCAGGTCGGCTTCGACAGCCTCTTTGACGGCCAGGGCCCGCTGGGTGCGCGCTTCCTGATCTTCCATTTCGGTCCTCGCTTCCTGTGCACTTGTGGGGACGAGTAGATCAACGTTCAGGCAGTCCAGCACGAGCTGGATGGGGTTGTGAATGGTCGACTGTTCGGACCCAGCGAACAGCAGCCCGACTGCCAGCGGCGGATCCCCGCTGACCAGCAGCGAGCCCGAATCACCGCCCTGCGACATGGCTGTGGTGACGATCTGGTTCTGAAAGCGGGCCACGCGCCCGATTCCGTAGCTCACGTCCACCGTGGCGTCCAGCACGGTGACCTGGCCGGTGGTAAAACCAGTGGTGCGGCCGAACTTGCGCACCGGCATTCCCAGGGCGGCCGGCGCTGTGCCGTACACCGGGCCGATCTCCAGGATGTCATCGCGTATCAGATCGTCTGAAAGCGGGCGCGCCACACCGGCGTCCACCTGGTTGATAGCGTCCGGGTTGGTTTGATAGGCGCGCAGACGGTGCTTTGCCCCGGTCAGGATGGCAGCGGCATTGGCCAGAAAGGCGATGGTGTTGGCTGTGCTGCAGGTGGAAGGCCCTTCCATGAAGTAGATCGGGCAGAAGCGTTCCAGCCGGGCAATAAGATCCCGGTCGACCGTCCCCCCGTCGACCGGACCGGGCTGCAGCACGGGATCCCCCGGGCTGGCATCGCCGCTGTTGGCGATGACATGACTGTTGGAAAGGATTAACCGCTCGCCGGTAATGCGGTCGCGCACCACCACGCTGAGCGTGCCGGCAGAAACCCGGAAGTGGCCCAGGCTCACCCCGCCGGGAGCCGGGCGGAACTGCCCGGTGGGCGCCTGCAGCGCACGCAGCTCGCCCACCTGAACCACATCGGTGGGGTAGCCGTCGACGCGCGGCGGCACGACCGAACGGGCGGACAGGGCTGAGAGCGGCAGCTTGCGCCGCACGAGCACCTTAATGCTCAGGGCGCCGGTGTCCTGTCCGCCCATTTCTTTGTAGCCGATTCCCACACCGACCACATTCTCACGCTGCAGCAGGTCGGTCTCTACGCGATCTTTCACACTTCTGAGCGCTTCTGGCTGAGTCATGGAGCCTCCTTTTCTGATTACCCCCAGCGGAAGGGAGTCTGCCTCACTTCAGCTCGGCCATAAATTCTTCGTACTCGGCGATCTTTACAAAACCCAGCTTCCGGTAGCTGTGGATGGCGGGGGCATTGTCGGCTTTGACGTTCAACCCCACGTGATCCACGTTTTTGAGCAGTTCGAGCGACAGGCGGGCGCACACCTGCTGCCCCAGGCCGCGGCAGCGGTAGTCCGGGTGGGTGGTCACGTTGCCGATGGTCGCCACGCGGAAATGGGGCGAGTACACGTGGATGCCGGCGACAGCGACCAGCGTACCGGCGAGACGAATGCCGAAATACATGCCGGTTTCGAGCATGCGCGCATCGAACCAGTTGCCCGGGTAGGCCGCTTCGTAGAGGGCCAGCAGGTCATCCAGATCCGCAGAAGAGAGCTGTTCCACCTGCGAGGTGTCCACTGCGTCCAGCGCCCGGGGATCGCGCAGGGCCATTTTATAGTGCAGGCCGTGGGATTCGAGCCGGTAATCTTCCTCAAAGGCGGCCTGCGCCCCCGGGCTCAGGTGACTGTAAAAACGCCGCGGCAGGAAGGGCAGGGAGGCCTGCAGCAGCGAGCATAATTTATCGATGCCCTGCGGCCTGGCCGTGGCGAGCAGCACGGGCAGGTCTGTGCCCGTATATACCAGGAAGAGCTGTTCGACCCCCCGGGCGGCGCGCTGCGCGTACCAGGTGGTGTAGGGCCAGAAGAAGGGATCCAGATCACCGATTTCGTAAAGATGCAGTTCGACATCGCGGCGCAGGTAAGCTTCAATTTCCTGCGGATCGTGCAAACAAACAGGATGCAAAAACGGTTCCTCCTCGGTTTCAGCGTTTCTGTGCGTTCTTTTTCTTGCCTGATGCAGTCCTCCCGGCAGAGGCAGTCCTCTGCGCGGCCTGCTGCAGGGCCTGTTTCATGCGCATACGGCGTTCCATCTGGTAAGTGGTAATGAAGACCAGATAGATGAGCAGCGCTGCGGGGGCCAGGACACCAGCGGCAGAGGTGACCCCGGCGGAGGCCAGGAAGGCTGCGACAGCCAGCAGCACCCAGACCAGCGAATGTCCCCAGCGCAGGATCAGGTGGGTCAGAGCGGGGCGCGGGGCAGCGCCGGGGCGCGGTTTGGGCCAGATGACGGCGTAGATCAGCGCCACCACCAGGCAGAGCGCCCCCCAGAAATACAGGGGCAGCCCCAGAAAACCGTTTTCCATCGTCAACGTCTCTCCTCACTCACAGACCGGCGAGGGCCGGGATCACCTCGCGGCCGATGATCTCGAGCGGGGTGATTTCGTGGACGTTGGGCATGTTGACGATCACATGCTGGAATCCGAGGGCGGCCAGCTCGCGTATCCAGGCGACCATCTCCTGCGCGGTCATCCCGCCCGGGCGCAGGTCCACGCTGCCCAGCACGGTGCGCTCGATCTCATTGTAATCCCGGCCGGCCGCTTCACAGGCCGCTTTGAGCACGTCCAGCTTATGCCGGAGGTTATCCAGGTCGTGTGCGCCGGTGAAGTTGCAGGCGTCGGCATAGCGCGCCACCAGGGGGATGGTCTTTTTCTCGCCCATGCCGCCGATCATTAAGGGCGGGTGCGGCTGGCTGAGCGGCGGCGGTGAGTTGAGCGGCTCTTCGAGCTGGTAGAAACGGCCGTGGTAGGGGGTGCGGTCGCCTGACCACATTCTGTGGATGATCTGCAGCGCCTCCTCCAGGCGGACGAAGCGCTCCACTTTTTGAGGAGGAAATGGGATCCCCAGCGCCTGCGCCTCCTGTTCGAACCAGGCTGCGCCGATCCCCAGGTACGAGCGCCCGCCGGAGAGCACATCGAGCGTTGTGGCGGTTTTGACCAGCACCCCCGGGTGGCGGTAAACCACCGCGGTGACCAGCGCACCCAGGCGCACCTTTTCGGTGTGGGCGGCCAGGTAGCTGAGGGTGCTGTAGGCCTCCAACATGGGGTCTTCTTTGGGGCCCATCGAGGGGATCTGGAAGAAGTGATCCATCACCCAAAGGCTGTAAAACCCGGCCTGCTCGGCCGTACGGGCGATCTGCGCCAGGCGGGGGGCAATTTCAGCTGTGCCGCCCGGCCATTTGAAAACGGGTATCTGTAATCCCACCCTCATGACAGTGTTCTCCTGTGTCGTCGAAGATCCGGAAGAAAAAAGAGTCGCGGCAGGCCCTGCCGACGCCGGCCCACCGTGCAGACAGTCCATCGAACGGCAGGTAGTGCAATTATAAATCTGAAGCTCAAGAAAACTTTCTACGTATTCCAGGTGGCCTCGGATTTTAGATGATTCCGGATTTACGATCATGGTTGTCTTATGTGATGATGGTATTATTCCAATACTTTAGAAACTCTTACCTCAGGGGCAAGCAGGGTTACAAAGTAGATATAATGGTCTGCATATCATTTTCAAGCGTTTCAAAAAAAGGCTGGTCGAGGGGGCGCTCATTTTCCGATAATCCAAATAATATACTTTTTCCAATTTATTTTTGTGGGCCGGTATCGTGTTTAACCAGACGACATATGAGAATGTGCAAGCGGCGGCAGAGAGACCAATAACGCTGCGGCACGAACCCGGCGGCTTCAGTACCCGGGACTGAGAGAAGAGGACGGATACCTTGACGATCCCCCAGCCAGTTTCAAATAATATTTCTCGTAAGATTGCGGCGTTGATTCTGGTTGCGAACTTCTCTGGTGCGCTGATCATCTTTCTGTATTTCTCGGTTATCGAACCGCAGCCTGTCGGCGGCACAGTGGTCCGCTCGCTCGAAACCGGGGACATTCTGACCTTCGGGACCGCCGCTGTCGTGATCTTTGCAGGGGCAGTTACAATCATCAACCGGCTGGGGCGGCCCATCCAGCGCTGGCAGCGGTTAATTGAGACCGGCACGCCCGCTTCGGAGCTGCCGTCGAAGGTTGCCCGTCTGGTACTGATCTGGCCGCTCATCAGTGCTTCACTCGTGGCCGCAGCCGGGCTGCTGGTGGCCATATTTTTCTCCATCCTGAGCGACAATCCGGGCAGCTTCGCTGGCATCGCCATCAGCAGCGGCGTCACAACGACCATCGTTTACTTCGGCACCGACCTGATCTGGCGCCAGCAGGTCCCCACTTTTTTCCCCTCAGGGAATCTGAGCGCTGTACCCGCCTTTCGATTATGGGTATGGCGGCGCCTGCTTCTGGCCTTCACCCCGATCGGCGTCCTTACACCGATCCTGCTCGTCATCCTGTCGCAGGTGCGCACCCGCAGTTTGCTTGAGGCCGAGAACCCCGCGGCGATTCTGGACAATCTCATCATTGTGCAGTTATTCATCCTGGCAGTCGGCCTGGCTGCCGGTGTAATCACGGCCGTACTCGCTGCCCGCGCCATTGTGGGGCCGCTGCAGGTTCTGCAAGAGGCGATGGGGCGTGTGGAAAAGAATGAGCTTAATACCAGAATTGTGGTGAACACCAACGACGAGCTGGGCTATCTGAGCGAGCGGTTTAACTCCATGACGGAAGGTTTGCGACAGGGGGAGAGATTACGGAAGCTGTTTGGCCTTTACGTCAGTCCTGAAGTGGCTCAAGCAGCCGTAGAAACCGGGGCCGGGTTGGGCGGCATGCTGGTCAACTGCTCGGTGATGTTCTCCGATATCCGTGACTTCACAACGCTCACCGAACAAATGCCGCCCGGGCAGCTGGTTGAACTGATTAACCGCTACATGACCGCCATGGTGTCCGTTATCGTCGATCACGGGGGTGTGGTCACGCGCTTTGGAGGAGACTCGATCCTGGCGGTCTTTGGCACGCCCCTCAATCCCATGCGCGATCATGCAGATCGCGCGGTGAGGACGGCCTTAGGGATGCGCCGGGCACTGGCAGCTTTGAATCAGGAGGAAACCACCGCCCGCCTGCCAGCCCTCGAGTCAGGGATTGGCATCGCCACTGGGCCAGTCATCGCCGGCAATGTTGGCGGCAAAGAGCGTATCGAATATACGGTAATGGGGGATGCCGCTAATCTGGCAGCCAGGCTGGAGGATATGACCAGGGATACCGGCTTTCCCATTCTGGTTAGCGACGAAACCTATCAGGCGCTCAGGGAGGCCCCAGGCGTGGACACCTGGCCGCTGACGGACGTTCAGATCAAGGGAAAGCGAGACAGGGTAACCGTTTATGCTTTATCCGGTTAAACGGATACGGCGGCTTAAATATCTGAACCCTCTAGAACTCGTTCGTTTGGTCTGGCCCCCGGCTCATCCGGGTCACCTCTGGCTCTGGCATCTAAAGGTGCACCTGGAAAACATAACCCGGCGAAGGCCGGGTTTCGTGCTCTTCGGAGAAGCGGCTTCAGCCGCCAGGCTCATCCAAAAAACCTGTGCACCGGGCATCTAAAGATGCATCTGCATAGAGAACAAAGCCCCACCTTCGTGGGGCTCACTGCCGTTGTGGGAAACGATCTCTGTTTTTTTCAGGGTTAACTGTAGCGCTCTATATACATAAGCCTCTATGGAAAATCAAAAACCCGGCGAAGGCCGGGTTTTGTGCTCTTTGGAGCTGCGGCTTCAGCCGCACCAGGTACGTTATGGATTGGGGTAACTTAAAGCGAGCTTGCCGCAGGGATTATTCGCAGCCGATCTGGTGGAAGATGGCGCGCACCTGAGCCGGTGTGAAAGCGTGGGTGAAGACGGTGATGCGGTCTCCCTCCAGCGACCAGATGCAGCGGTATTGAAAGATGTGATTCTTCCAGCACACTTCTCGGGTGCGGGCCAGGTCCAGCTTGTTGATAGGGAAGCGCACGCGCTCACCGCGCCCGTTCGCGGGGCCTTCGATCAATCTGGGGGTGATATGGATCGAAAGGTCGTCGACGATATCGCGGGTGTTGATGTAGGAGGAGAGGGTGAACACCGCCAGGAAGGAGAGCGAGCTCAAAAGCCCCAGCCAGGGCGTGTACGCGGAGCCGAGCAGCTCCGGCACAAAAGTCACCACCAGCGCCAGGGCGAGCTGGTAGGCGGCGAACATCACGAGCACGCGCAGCGAGAGGAAGCGCCACTGCGAGGGCTTGAAGGTCATTTTGTTGTAGGCAGGATTCGAGACAGAGGGAGACTGGAAGGTCATAATGTATTTACCTCTCAGGAGATACCGGATCACTGGGAAATCGCCATTTGAAGGCCGATTTTATCACCTTCTGGGTTGTGTGGTTTGATGCCTAACACAATCGTTGGGGCAAGGGAGGAGGTGGTAGTCCAGGCGGTGGGCACGAGGCGCGGGGGTAAGCGTGCGCTGCAAGAAGGCTTGTGGGTAAGCAGAAGTGCTGTTGGTGCTGTGTAAATGTGCCCATATTCGTTAATGGATAAATTTTTCGAAGGGGGTAGGGGCATGGCTGTCGATTGGAGATGGTATTTTATCCAGGGGAGGATTTTCGTACGGGGATCGTTTGTGCTACGTCTGGAACAGCCATGCCCATTTATGGGAGAGGTTATGAACGGCCCAGACAGTGGGCACAGCGCTCGCAGCAGGAAAAAACGTTGATCAACCAGATGTGTGGTTCAGACAACACAGCTGTGCACCATTATTTAATTGTGCAATAAAATTTGCTGTTAGGGCACGGCGTTGCGCCGAGAGCCGGATTTCTTCTTTCGGGAGACTGTCAAGACCTTGCCGCTGCTGCTCTATGCGCGCCGTGCCCCAGATCTCGTGGGGGACAGTGTCCCCTGTACGGGTACTGTAATCCCGGCTAGAACTCCCTTGGGCGACCCCCTCCCTGACCCTCTCACAAGGGTAGGTTTTTAACTCATTATGCTTTTCTGACATCCGGAGCGGCAGTCAAAGATCGACTGCCCGGCACCCGGGCATCCGGGGCGGAATGCTTTGCTGCTCGGTCGAAGGGCGCCTGGGTGCCGGGTAATTTGCCCGCAGGCCGCTTCGAGCAAGCATGCGTAGCATGCCGCTTCGCGCGCCTGCGGGCGGAAGTTCGTGTCACAATGCTCTATAGCATATCGCAAGAACAGGAATCATTCTCTGATCCCGACATTAAAAAGCCTACTCCTGTGAGCTCCCTGACCATCCCCCGTTCGCGCGCTCACAGGTGAGGGGACAGTCGCCGGCAGTGTGAAAAACCTGCAGACGCAGAAAGTCCACCAGCTAGGACAGCAGCATGATCAACCCGGCGCACGAACCGGCGACCAGGAGGATCAACAGGATAAAAGCAACCAGTATGCAGCCGTCCTGCCGGGTGCGCTGCACAGCGCTGCCCCACACATTAATGTCGGATGGATCCGTGTTCTCGCTGCTGTACCTGACCTTCGCCCTGCTGCTGCGCTTTACATTCTGGCCACAGGACTGGCAGACTACCTGGTCTTCCTGGAGTTCGATCCCACAGGTTGGACAGATCATTTCGCATCCTTGCTACAGCGGCGCGCCACCAGATGACCTGGCGGGCCCTGTCAGATCCGGTCGACTGCTGTCTGCTCTGACGGAAGAAAAGGATCTAGTCCCCCTCTTTAGAAAGGCGAATACTGACATCTTTCGGCAGAGCAAGGTGAGCCTCGACTTCAATGGCTTTGATGATCCCGACCGGCACCGGGCAGGCAGCGTGGGTGCAGTGTTTCAGGCCCATCTGCAGGGTCAGCGGGATGCTGCGCCGGGCGGAAATTTCCTGATACGGGTCGACGAGTGTCAGTTCAGACGCCAGCTTCTGGATGGCGTTACACCCGCCTTCTATGGTTACCCTGCATTTCTCGCCCTCCATGCGGGTGGTCACAATGGTCGTGAAGCCGCATATACCGGCAAAGATTTCTGCTCGTGCCAATATCTCCTCCTTAGATACTGCTGTCTGTTAAAACGCAGGCTGCCCGCGTTCATTACATAAATTACACAATCTGTGCCATCGGATTCAATTGTAATGCCGGCAATCAAAAATGTTGATTACAGGACGATCACTTTCGCCCCGCGGATGCGGCGGGTTTTCAACTCGACCAGGGCCTGATTGGCCTGCTCCAGCGTGTAGGTCTGCACCTCGGGGATGAGCGGGATTCGGGCGGCGAGCTGCAGGAACTCTTCCACATCCCGGCGGGTGATGTTGGCCACGCTCTTGATTTCCTTCTCCATCCAGAGATGCTGCGAGTAATCCAGGTTCAGCAGGTAGTCCTGATCTGCCGTCTCTTTGCGGATGGCGTTGATGACCAGGCGCCCGCCCGGCGCGAGGCTGCGCAGCCCTTCGACGACCGGCTTCCACGCCGGAGTGGTGTCGATCACGGCGTTCAGGGGCTGGGGCGGTGTGTCCGCCGTGCCGCCGGCCCAGTCGGCGCCCAGCTCGCGCGCAAAGGTCTGCTCCGGCTCGCTGCGCGTGAAGACGTAAACCGGCGAGTTGGGATACAGATAGCGGGCCATTTTCAGCACCTGGTGCCCGGAGGCGCCGAAACCGGTCAGCCCCAGGCGGTCGCCGTCGCGCAGGTTGGCCAGGCGCAGCGAGCGGTAGCCGATCGCCCCGGCGCACAGCAGCGGCGCGGCCTGCGCGTCCGAGAAGCGCTCCGGGATCGGATAGACAAACCGGGCAGGCACGGCTGTGTATTCGGCATAGCCGCCGTGCGCATCACGGCCGGTGGCGCGGAACTGTGGGCACAGGTTTTCGTTTCCGCTGCGGCAGTATTCGCAGCGCCCGCAGGCCGAGAAAATCCAGGCCACGCCCACCCGGTCGCCGGGCTGTACCTGCGTCACGCCGGAGCCGGCCTCGACCACCGTGCCGACGATCTGGTGGCCTGGAACGATCGGGAGCTGTAGGGGCGGGGTGCGTCCCTCGATTTCATCCAGCTCGGTGTGGCACACACCGCAGGCGGTTACGCGGATTAATACCTCGTTTTCAGTAATTTCAGGCCGGGGCAGGTCGACCAGTTCCAGCGGCCGGGAACCTTCTGTAACCGGCCCCAGGCGGGAGATCACCATCGCTTTCACGTACAGGTCTTCCTTTCCATTCCAGAGAATCCATTCCAGAGAAGTGGTCAGCTGACATGCTGCAGCGGTTTAGATGTCCGGGAAGCGGTGCAGGAACCCCGGGCCTCCGGCACCCAGACCGCCGTCCAGGTTGACGCACAGGCCGCCGGCGTAGATGCGCGGGCCGGTCACACTTTCAGGGGGCTGTCCGGTCTGGAGATGGATGGGGGTGTGGCCGTGGACGAGCTGGTCCCCGCCGAAGCGCAGCAGGAAACCACGCGCTCGCTCGATGCCGTCCGGCCCGTTGTAGGCATTTCGCTGCCCGAACTGCTCCACCAGGCGTTCGAGCGCCGGATCACGGGGAGAGCGCAGCAGGCGGGCGATGGCAGCGTTGACTTCGTCTGTGTCGCTGCCGTATTCTGTGTAAAAAAGGGCGTCGGCGTGCACCCAGAGACGCCCACCGGCGTGCTCCATGGCCGGCAAATTGACCAGCCAGGCAGTGCGCGCTGCGGTGAAGAGTTCCAGATCCGCTTCCCGGCCGCCGCAGCGCGTCCAGATCGAACGCAGGGGGCTGCTGGCAGGTACTGCTGCGAGCAGGAGCACCTCCTGCTCGCCCAGCAGGCAAACGACCTTTCCGCCGCTGGCAGCGGCCTGCCCCTGCAGGCGGATCACATGATCCAGCACGGCCAGGCTGCCCGGGATGGCCTGTGGGCGGCAGTCCAGCAGACCGCCGGTCAGCCAGAGCTGCGCGTCCGCGCCCGTCCAGCTGCCCTGCGCGTCGACCAGCAGGCGTGAGCGCAGCAGGTGCAGGAAAGTATCATACTGACCATGGATGTCGCCAGCGGCGAACAGGGCGGGCATCGGAAAAAGCTGTCCGGGCGCTGTCAGTGCCGGGACTGCGGTGGCAGGCAGCGCCCGCGCGAGATTACTGCGGCAGCAAACCGAACAGGCGGTCGAAGGGGGGCGGCACTTCTCCGCCGGGGAAGAGCAGCGGAAGCTCGTTGTTGATGAAAATATAGGCACCAACAGCCAGAACGATCAACAGGAGCAGCGCGGCCGCCAGGCAGCCCAGGATGGCCGTTCCACGCCGCGGCCCGCTTTTCTTCTGGGGTGCAGGAGGCTGCTTCCGCTCCGCTTCAGGCTGTTCCGGAAGCCCGGCAGCGGCGGGCGCCTGCTCCTCCGGCTCATCGTATACACCTGCGGTGCCGGCAGCGGCTTCGGTGGTTGAGAATGTAACTGGCGGCAGCTCCTCGGTTTCGTCTTCCTCTTCCAGATGCTGCGGTTCAAGTTCGGGTTCCGCCAGGTCTTCATCCAGGTTTAAACCCACGAAGGGCGGCACATAGACGCTCTCTTCGCCTGAAAATGCTCCCCAGGTTTCCGTCTCGTCGTCCCCTTCCACGAAGACCGGCGTCTGAGGCTGTGCATCCTCGAAAGCCTGCTCCTCCTGCGGCGCATCCTCCGCGGCGGCGTCCACAGCAGCGGCGGGCACTTCCAGCGATGGGTCGCTGAGCACCTGGTCGAGATCTGCATCCTCTTCCTCTACGCTGGACAGGCGCCTCAGGCGCGAGCCGGGCGGGCCGGCTGTCTCGCTCGAGCTGGCCACCAGTTCATCCAGCTTGCGGCGGGCGTCATGGTTCTGAGGATTGATCCGCAGGACCTGGCGGTAGGCGTAGATCCGCTGCTCGCGGGTTTCGAGGGCCATGCCGAGCAGGAACCAGGCCTGCTCATCGTCGATGTTTTCCTGCACCAGGCGGCTCAGGATCGGCCGGGCCTGGTGCGCCCGTCCGGCCTGGATCATCACACTGGCTCGTAGCAGATCGTTCTGGTAGTTGTCACTCATCGCATTCTTCTCGCTCGCATTCTTTCGGATTGACGATTATTGCAATGAAAAACCCCCCGGCTTTTGCGCTGCTGCCTGCGCGTTTGACCGGCTTCAACAGAGGCCTGCGTACGCATCCTTCACCGGTGGGTGGTTCTGGCTGGGGGTAGGTCATGGGGTTGGATTTCCTGAGCTCAGAGATCTCGGGCTGCAGAGAATAACCGCTGACCTAATTGTATATCAATTTCGGGTTAAGAGGGGAACAGAAATGGTATCAGCCGGCCGCCTGTCGCAGTGCAGCGAACAGGCGGACCAGGTCGGGGACCTGATAGTGCGCATTCAGACCGCTGGGGTTGGGAAGCACCCACACCGCTGCCCCGCCGACGCGCTCCGCCTGCAGGCCCAGAGCAGCCTGCGGGTGTTTGAAGGCTCTGCGGTAAGCGCTGATGCCCAGTACGGCCAGGAACTGAGGGCTGTTTTGCTCCACTTTACGAATCAAATCCTCCCCACCCTGCAGGAGTTCCTCATAGGAGAGTTCACTGGCGGCTGCGGTCGCCCGGGGGACGATGTTGGTGAGCCCCAGGCCGTATTCCAGCAGTTCCCCATCCTCCCAGGGCTGCAACTGCCGGGGAGTGAAGCCGGACCGGTGCAGGGCTGGCCAGAAGCGGTTGCCCGGCCGGGCAAAATGGTGCCCCACAGCTGCCGAGTACAGGCTGGGGTTGATGCCGCAGAACAGCACCTTCAGGCCGGGTGCGATCACATCGGGAACACGGCCTCCCGCAGCAGCCTGGATCTCCTCACGGGTGGGCCTGCGCTGGGGATAGCCGTTCACCGGTCCTGGCACCTCTCCGCTGTGCGGTTCATCAATGCCCTCATCCTGCCGCCTGCTCCACCACCCGTGCGACCTCTTCGACGTAGCGGTCCAGGTTCAACCCTTCTTCCACCGCCTGGCGGGCGTTCGCTCCCAACCGCTGCTGCAGGGGGCGGTCGTGCCACAGCGAAAGCATGGTGTCGCGCAGGGCTTCCGGGTTCGACGGTTCCACGAACAGGCCGGTCTCGCCGTCCTGCACATAATCGACGATCCCTGGTGAGCGGCTGACGATCAGCGGGCGGCCCATCGACATTGCCTCCAGCACACCGTTCACTCCGGCGGCATAGTCCACCGGGTGCAGCGGCGTGACCACCAGGCGGGCGCGAGCGTACAGCGATTTCAACTGCGAATAGGGGATATGAGAAAGGAAGGTGACATCTTCAGCCTGGACCGGCCGGCTGCGGCTGGTGGACCAGGGGCTTGAAGCGACCACCACCAGGCGCAGCCCCGTCCCGCTGACAGCCTGCACCAGGGTCTCGTAATCGCGGTTTTCACGGCCCACCGCCAGCAGGTAGTCTTCCGCCTCCACAGGCTCAGGACGGTAAAACAGGTGGTCCACTTTATCGCGAATGAAGTGCACCCGCTCCGCTGGGAAGCCCAGGTGCCGCACGGCGTAGTCCGCCTGGGTCTGGCACAGCACGATCAGGTGGGCAATATGCTTTTCGACCTGCCACAGGCTGAATGCCCGGGCTTTGACACCTGAAGAAAGCTTGTGAGCGATGACCACATGCGGCGTGTCTCTGCGCCGCAGGGACATCCACAGGGCAAGGGGAATGGCCACTTTTTCGTTGGTCGAGAGGATTGCGCGCGGGTGTTTTACGGCAGCCGCTTTCATCGCCAGCGACAGATCCAGTTTGAGACGCTTTTCGAGCGGGTACAGCCAGCGGTACCAGCCTTCATCCGCTGCCTGGTACCCCACCAGCTCAGCGCCCAGGCGGCGGGCGAGTTCGAGATAATCTTTGCGCGGCCCCGGATCCTGCGGGCTGTCGTAGCCTGGCCGCTTTTTCCAGGTCAGCAGGTTGACCAGCACGAGCGGTTGGGATGTGAGAGATGAGGCGTTCAATGCGGTTCCATTCTGGCTCATTGGTTTTCCCCCGGCGCGAGCGATTATAACACGGGCCGGAATCCCGGCCCGTGAACTTCGTTCTCTTCATCTCTTTGATTGTATGTTTTCGGTTTCTTGCCTTTTACGGAAGAACGGGTTTCAGGGGGATCGGTCTTCCGATAGCGTCGAAAGCCTCGATCTGGACAGCCGCGGCGGGGCTGCTGGGGTAATCCTGCCGCAGCAGCGACCAGATCATGGCGTCCCGCAGGGTGCCGTCGTGGGCCCGCACCCGCTTGCGCAGCGTGGCATCATGCGTATAGCCAAGCTTCCGGGGCACTGCGGCGCTGCGCACATTCTCCGCGTCGCAGTGGATTTCCACCCGCTCGACTCCATCAATCTCGAATGCCACCTTTGTGAGCGCGGCGCTGACCTCGGTCGCCAGGCCCTGGTTGGTGTAATCTTTGTGGATCCAGTACCCGATTTCACGTGCACCCTCGCCGATGCGGGTGTGCAGGCCGGTCCCTCCCAGCACACGAGTCTCGTCCTTATTGAAGATGCCGTACACGAAGTCCTGTCCCAGGTCGAACTTGCCGCGGAAGCTGCGCAGGAGGTCGATCTTCTTCTGCAGATCCTCCGGCTCGTTGTAGGCCCAGGGCATCCAGGGGCGCAGATGGTCCACTGATTCATCGATGGCGGTTTTGAGCAGTGGGGCATCCACAGGGTTCCAGCAGCGGATCACCAGACGGGGGGTGTGGATGCGGTAAGCGGGTCCAGGGATTTCTGACATCAATTCTCCTCCGTTGCTTCTGGTGTGCGGATTTCAAGGTAAGTACGGTGATAATCCACGGCAACCTGGGTGAGGTAATCGCTGAACTCACTCCAGCGCTGCGTGAGCAGGCGGCGCTGGTTCTGCATGGCCGGGTCGTCCGGGTTCTGACGGGCGCGCCGCAGCCGGCGCAGGATCTGCCCGCTGCTTTCCACGACCTGGCCGGCGAGCTGCTCCAGCGGGCTGGTCTGGATGCGGCGCAGCACGCGGTCCATCGCCTGGCGCGCCGCGACCGCGGATTCAACCTCCCCCAGGTGACCGGCCATCAGCATGTAGTCCATCAAAAAGGCTTGGTGCCAGTAGTAGCTGATGCGGTCGCTGGCCTCTTTGATGGACAGCACGTAGAGCAGTTTGCGCGACAGACTCTTCAGGATCTCGACCAGCAGGCGCAGCGGGAAGACCAGACAGCTCGCCAGGCAGGACTCGCCTCCCCGGTTGAGCACCCCAACCACCTCCCGCGAGAGCCCGTAGCCGCGGGCATGGGCGATGGCCTGGGGCATTCGCCGGCGAAAGTACTCCTCGACGATCCAGTCCAGTATCGGGACTGGAATCAGCGGAGAGAGGCCGGCAAACGTGGCCTGGGCATAGATCTTCCAGTCGAATGCGGTGCGCGGCGTGAGGGGCTGTGGCTGCATAGAAGTGTGCAGGTGGATATGACCGGTAAGCTCCGGGAAGCAGGATCACCAGCAGACTGGCCAGCAGGGCGCTGAAAAAATGCAAAAGGGGGCACTGTGGTTCATCTTCAGCGGCCAGAAAACCAGCAGCCCCAGATTGAGCCAATCGGATAGAGCAGCATATATGCTGTGCGCTCTGGCTCTGTTCGCTTCACAGTGCCTGCAGGATCAGACTCACTGCCGGTAGTATCTGACCGGCGGCGGGGACTGCCGCGCACAGCGCAGCCCTCGCCGCCGGTTCCCTGGTTCAGCGTTCCGACGGCCGGGCCTGCAGGGTGACGTCGATCGTGGTCTCGCGTCCATTACGCAGCACGGTCAGGGTGACGGTCTGCCCGACCTCTGTGGAGCGAGACAGGTAGGCGATGATGTCATCCATCCCGTTCACCGGCTGGTCGTCGATGGCGATGATCACGTCCCCGCCGATTGGGGTGAGGAAGCCGTCCACTTCTGCTTCACGATTGCTGCCGCGCACGCCTGCTTCCTCGCTCGGGCTGCCCTCGATCACTTCGATCACCAGCGCACCGCGCTGGCCAGAGGGCAGGTCCATCGCCCGGGCCAGGGAGGGTGTCAGGGTGGTCCCGCTGATGCCCAGCCAGGGGTGCGCATACCTGCCGCTTTCGATCAGAGAAGGCACCACGCGCAGCACGATATTGGAGGGGACAGCAAAACCGATGCCGGCGTTAGCCTGGTTGGTGGAACGGATAGCGGTGGTGATGCCGATCACCTGGCCTTCAATATTCACCAGCACCCCGCCCGAGTTGCCGGGGTTGATCGGCGCGTCCGTCTGGATCACATCGGGAATCTGGTAACCGCCGGCGATCAGGCCCACCGGCAAAGAGCGGTTCAGGGCGCTGATAACGCCCACGGTCATGGTGCCGTTCAACCCGAACGGGTTTCCGATGGCGATGGCCAGCTGCCCCACACGCACCTGCGACGAATCGCCCATGACGACCGGCTGCAGCAGGTCCCGGGGGGCGTCGACACGGATCACAGCCAGGTCGCTGTCCCGATCGGAGCCGACCAGCTCTGCCGTGTAAATACTGCCGTCATAGAAGGTCACCTGAATATTCTGCGCGTCTTCCACCACGTGGTAATTGGTGACGATGTGGCCGTCCTGGTCCCAGACAAAACCCGAGCCGTCGCCCTGCCCGAAGAACTCGGGGGCCTCAGGGGTTGCTTCCAGATCGGGATGGTCGGGGGGCAGGTCCGGATCCTCCGGGAAGAACGGGTTGAACTCAAGGGTCTGGGGCACCAGAACCTGAATATTCACGACCGAGGGGTTGACCAGGGCGTAGACACGCTCCAGCGCGCCTTCATAAGCGGCGATGACTTCGGGGTTATCCAGGCCGGAGACCACTTCCTGGCGCGGTGCAGGGGTGACCTCCACCCGGCCCTGGGGCTGCCGGCGGGTGGTGATTCCCGGTATGCGGCTGACCAGTGCACAGGCCATGGTCGAGAAGATGACGAGCAGGATAAATCCAATGGTTAACGGTTTAGACCGGTTCAAGTTTGCCTCCAGAACAAAAAAGCCAGATGGCGCCCTTTATTCCCTCCATAAGGGCTTTCAGCGTTATTATAGACGAAAACGCCGCTGCCCATCCAATGGATTGAGTCAGATTAACCCTGGATCGCACACACGGCATCCCGACCGGCGGCAGTGCGGTATAATCGACTGTGACGAGGGGAACAATCACTGAAACGATATCAGGGAGGAGCGATGCGTAATAAATTCTGGGTGTTTTTGTGCGCGCTGGTGATCGGTTCACTGGCGCTGGCAGCCTGCGGGGGAGGCGGAGAAACCAACGGAACCAGCAGCGGAAACGGGGATGGCGGTGGGGGCGAGGTCGTCGAGGAACTGGACCGGCCTGCGCCGCCCCAGGAATACGCCAGCCTGACCAATCCGTTTGCCGGCAGCCAGGAGGCTGTCTCGGCCGGCCAGACGATCTATCAGACCAACTGCGCTTCCTGCCACGGCAGCAGCGGGCAGGGTGATGGCCCCGCGGCAGCCGCGCTCGATCCGGCGCCACAGAATCTGGCGGCCAATGAGGAAGGACTGAGCGACGGTTACCTGTTCTGGCGCATTTCGGAAGGCGGTCTGATGGATCCCTTTAACTCGGCCATGCCCGCCTGGAAGAGCATCCTGAGCGAAGACGATCGATGGCAGGTGATCTCATATATCCGCACGCTGGACTAGCCTGAGACGAAAGCCGTCGTTTTGCGCAGAAATGTGCGATGAGGTTTTACCGCTCCGCCTGCGCATGCGGGCGGAGCGGTAAAAACCGAACAAATGCACGATAAAAGATCGAATTCGGGTAAAATAAAACCGTGAACGCTCTGGCGAATAAATTCAGCCGAATCACAACTACACACTGGATCGCATGGGGCATCGTTGGGCTGCTGCTCGCCGGTGTGCTGCTCGGTGTGTTTCTGCAGATCCTGCGGCCAGATCTTCTCACCCAGAGCCTGCTGACCGGGCTTGGCGGGATGCTGCTGGGATCGCTGGCTCTGCTGGCTGTTCTGGTGCGCCAGAGAGAAGCGGCACATTCCCGGCAGGCTGAGCTGCAGGCCCAACTGGCCGAAGCCGAACAACAGGTGACTGAAGCCTACCAGCGCCTGGAAGCCATTTTCCAAATCAGCAGTAAATTTGTCGAGGCGATGGACGAGAAAGAGATCATTGAACTCGTCCTGCGCCAGTCGGTTGACCTTGTGGGGGCGACAGGCGCTTCCTATGTCCCCCTGGACGAGCGAGGACAGCCGCTGACGGCGATCAATCACGGTGAGCTGCCTTTCCCCGTCTTTAACGACTGGGTTGAATATCTGGCCTCGCCAGCGGTGCGCGATCGCTGCCGCACCTGTAAAGACCACGGAAAACTGAAGATGGGCGGGACTTGCCCGCTGCTGCAGGGACCCTTCTCCGATGCCATCGGCATGTTCTGCCTGCCATTGAGACGCGGCGATCGTGAATTCGGTGTACTGAACCTGTTCCTGCCCAACACGGCTCGTATGGATGGTCACCTGGTGGGCTTCCTGCAGACCCTGATCGACCATACGGCCCTGGCGCTGGACGGCGTCTACCTGCGGCGGCGAGAGGCGGCAGCGCTCCAGCAGCTCCAGGCGGTGCGCGAGCGCACCGATTTAAACTCGCTGCTCAACAGCCTGCTGCAGGATATCCACCGCAGCCTGGAGGCGGATTTCTCCCTGCTGGGCGTGCGCGAGGCGGATAATAACCTCATCCAGGTGACGCTGGGCTACTTCCCACCTCAGGCCAGGCCGTTTGTCGACGGCGTGGTGCAGAGTGTGATGACGTCACAAGAACCGGTATTGATCGGGGATGTGGCCGGAGATCACGGAGCAGGACCGGGAATCCGCTCGCTGATGGCCGTGCCGCTGCTGACACCCGACCGCAGCATCCTGGGTGTGCTGGTGACCGCCAACCGGCGCAGCGAGAGCTTCCTGCCGCGCCAGCTTTCCATGCTGCAGACGGTCGCCGGTCAGGTGGTCCTGGCAATCCAGAACGCCAACCAGATGGCGGAACTCGAATTCCGTGTCATCCTCGATGAACGCACGCGCCTGGCGCGTGAGATCCACGACGGACTGGCCCAGACCCTGGGCTTTCTCAAGCTGCAGACGGCCCAGATGCAGAATTACCTGGCGAAAAACGAGATCGAACGCCTGCGGCAGAGCGCCAGCCTGTGCTATACCACGCTGAGTGAGGCATACCAGGACGTGCGCCAGGCCATCGATGGCCTGCGCATCTGGCCGGACGAGGAGGGCATGAGCGGCTGGCTGAAAGAGACCGTCGCCGAGTTCGAAGAGATCAGCGGCATTCCCGTCCACCTGGATTTACCGGCTGCGGAAATACGCATGCCCCCCGAAGTTCATGCCCAGTTGATCCGCATCGCTCAGGAGGCGCTGAGCAATGTGCGCAAGCACGCGCAGGCCAGCCAGGTCTGGATCACCTGCCAGGAGAAGGACGGGGAGCTGTGGATGGAAATCCGCGACGATGGCATCGGCTTTTCCCCACAGGACGTCCCCGGAGCATCACGCTACGGGCTGCGCGGCATGCGCGAGCTGGCGGAACTGGTCGGAGCCGATTTTCAGGTGATCAGCCGGCCGGACGAGGGCACCACTGTGCTTGTGCGGCTGCCTCTCTATTCACTGCAGCGCCTGTCGTTCCACCTTCAATGATTGGGAGTAGCTGTTCATGTCGACGATTCGCCTGGTGGTGGTTGACGATCATGCCCTGTTCCGGGCCGGGTTGATCAGCCTGCTGTCGGAGATGCCCGGGCTGCAGGTCGTTGGGGAGGCCGGTAATGGGGCCGAAGCCCTGGAAGTCATCCGGCGCACCCGGCCGGATGTGGTCCTGCTGGATGTCAATATGCCCGTGATGGGGGGCGTCGAGACCGTGCGGGCTTTGCGGAAGGGCAGCGGCCCGAAGATCCTGATGCTGACGATTTCGAAGAATGATGAAGACCTGCTGGGCGCGATCACGGCCGGCGCGGATGGTTACCTGCTGAAAAACTCCGAACCCGATGAACTGCGCAAGGCCATCCTCCTGGTGCACGAGGGGATGTCTGTGCTGTCGCCGCATGTCACCCGTCAGGTGCTGCGGGCGGTGAGCAGCGATGTAAGCCGCAGCCAGGACCTGGGCCTGAGCAGCCGCGAGATGGAAGTGCTGGCCTGCCTGGCGCAGGGCCACACGACGTCACAGATCGGCGAGCAGCTCTTCATTTCGGAGAACACGGTGAAGACGCATGTGCGTCATATCCTGGAGAAGCTGGAGGCCTCCAACCGCGCTGAGGCGGTGAGCAAAGCCATCCAGCTGGGATTGATCGGCCAGGAATAAGCTGATTTATTCTCTGAGTGTGCTGAGCGACCAGCGGAGGCGGTTTCTCTTCAGGAAGCTGCAGGATACGGATGGACGCTGATCACGCGGACGAACGCGGATGATTCATCGCATCCCCCGTGAGCGGCACGCAAACATGCACAGTCTGCGGTCTGAGCGGCAGGGACATGCTTCCCATGCTGCGCCTGCTCAGTCGAAGACGCCCGTGAAACCCCGGGATAGGTTACTCGTTAGCCCCTGTTTGTACCATTCAGTCCTTATTGTCGAAGCAGGCACGGCGTCCGTCTGAAGCAGGCCAGTTCAACAGGACGGCGCGCTTCTGCTCCCAGAAATATAAACATGCCTGCAGTCCATAACAAATAATGATGCGTCTTCGTTATCTGGTGCATTATTATTTGCTGTAAGGGCACGGCGCTGCGGCGAGAGCCGGTTTTCTCCTCCGGACACCGGTCCAGAGAGCACGTCTGCTGTTCGCTGCGCGCCGTGCCCCTATCCCCTAAGCAGCCCGTCTAATTCGGCACCACGCCGCCGTCGTAGGGTGCGGCGGCGAACTGCTCCTCCTCGGTCGAACCCTTCAGGGCGGTCGTCTCCGTCTGGCCCTCGGAGACGGCCATCAGGACGCTGTCAAAATACCCCGCCCCGACAAAGCTCTGGTGCTTGATCGCTTTAAAGCCGTAGCGCTCCTCCAGCTCAAACTCGTGCTGCTGGAAGCGGGAATAAGCGGCCATGCCCTCGCGGCTGTAGGCGTTCGCCAGCTCAAACATGCTGGCGTTGAGCGTGTGGAAGCCGGCCAGGGTGACGAACTGGAACCTGTAACCCATCTCACCGAGCCGGTCCTGGAAGCCGGCGATGGTGCGGTCATCCAGGTTGCGGCGCCAGTTGAACGATGGCGAGCAGTTGTAGGCCAGCCATTTGCCAGGGAACTTCTCGTGAATGGCCTGGGCAAACTCCCGCGCCTCGCCCAGGTCGGGCCTGCTGGTCTCGCACCAGATCAGATCGGCGTAAGGGGCGAAGGCCAGGCCGCGGGCGATGGCGTAATCCAGCCCGCCTTTCGTATAGAAATAACCTTCATAGGAGCGCTCCCCGGTCAGGTAGGGCTGGTCGATGGGATCGGAATCGGAGCGCAGCAGGGTCGCGGAGAGGGCGTCGGTGCGGGCAATGAGCAGCGTGGGGACCCCGAGCACGTCGGCGGCCAGGCGGGCCGCTACCAGCTTCTGCAGGTACACGCTGGCCGGCACCAGCACCTTGCCGCCCATGTGCCCGCACTTCTTCAGCGAGGAGAGCTGGTCTTCCAGGTGGATTGCGGCCGCCCCCTCCTGGATCATCGCCTTGACCAGCTCAAAGGTGTTGAGCGGACCGCCGAAACCGGCCTCGGCATCGGCCACGATGGGGACGAACCAGTCGATATTGTCCCTGTTTTCCATATGCTGGATCTGGTCAGCGCGCTGCAGCGCGTTGTTGATCCGCCGGATCAGGTGAGGCATGCTGTAGACCGGGTACAGACTCTGGTCCGGATACGTCTGCATGGCATCGTTCATGTCTCCGGCTACCTGCCAGCCGCTGGCATAAATGGCCTGCAGGCCCGCCTGGACCATCTGCACGGCCTGGTTGCCGGTCAGAGCCCCCAGCGCGCGCACATAGGGCTGCGTCTCGAACATCCGGTACAGCTTCTCTGCGCCCCGGCGCGCCAGGGTGTACTCGATTTGCAGCGACCCGCGCAGCCGGACGACTTCCGCGGCACTGTAACCGCGGGTGATGCCCTTCCAGCGCGGATCGCGCCCCCATTCCTGCTCCAACTGCTTGACCTGTTCCTGAGTGTACATGTCTTTCTTCCTCCTGTGCCTTCAAAAAATCTTCCGGGCCAGCGGGGGAAGCCCCCGTTTTGGCAAATCTCAGGCGGTTTCGCTTCAGGCAAAAGCATGCCCCCCAGCACGACCGCGCTTCAACCCACTCGGTTTTCAAGGTGCAGAGATTATCCCCCCTGCACGATGTCCACTACGGCAGATAAGCTGCCGCCGGCAGCGTTAAGAACTCGATGAAATCTTCCCGGGTGACCAGGTCTTCCAGCAGGGCAGCCGCCTGCCGGTACTTCCCGGCCTGGTAAACCTCCTCCCCAACATTTTTACGGATCTTCTCCAGCTCTTCGGAGAAGAGCTGCTGGAACAGCGCACGGTCCACCGGGCGCCCACCGGCGCGCTGCACGCCGGGCTGGTGCAGCCACTGCCAGAGCTGGGCGCGCGAGATTTCGGCCGTGGCCGTGTCCTCCATCAGGTTGAAAATTGCCGCGGCGCCGGTGCCGCGCAGCCAGGATTCGATATACAGCACGGCCACGCTGATGTTCTGGCGCATCCCGTTTTCAGTGATCTGCCCGCCGGGGATGCCGAAATCCAGCAGATCCTGTGCACTGACGTTCACATCTTCCCGCAGGCAGTCCTTCTGGTGCGGTCTATCGCCCAGCACCGCTGCAAACACCGGTCGAGCCACGGGCACCAGGTCCGGATGGGCGACCCAGGTGCCGTCGAACCCATCCTTTGATTCGCGCAGCTTGTCCTGCCGCACCTGCTCCAGGGCGATCTCGTTCACTCTGGGGTCTCTGCGGCTGGGGATGAAGGCCGCCATGCCGCCGATGGCATGCGCGCCGCGTTTGTGACAGGTGCGCACCAGCAGGCTGGTGTAGGCGCGCATGAGAGGCACGGTCATGGTGACCTGGCCGCGGTCGGGCAGCACGAAGCCGGGCCGGCGGCGGAATTTCTTCAGGATGCTGAAGATATAGTCCCAGCGGCCGGCGTTCAACCCGGAGCAGTGCTCGCGCAGCTCGTATAAAATCTCTTCCATCTCGAAGGCTGCCAGGATGGTCTCGATCAGCACCGTGGCGCGGATGGTGCCGCGCGGTATGCCGAGCTGCTCCTGGGCAGCGATGAAGACATCGTTCCACAGGCGGGCTTCCAGATGGCTCTCCAGTTTTGGCAGATAGAAATACGGACCACTGCCCTGCTCGATCAGGCGCCGGGCGTTGTGGAAGAGGTACAAGCCAGCGTCGAAGAGCGATGCCGAAACCGGTTCCCCGTCAACGCGCACATGAGATTCCTCCAGGTGCCAGCCGCGCGGGCGCACCAGCAGCACCGCGCGCTGCTCGTTGAGGCGGTAATGACGCCCATCCGGGCTGGTGTATTCGATCGTCCCATTAACGGCATCGCGCAGGTTGATCTGTCCGTCCAGCATGTTCCCCCAGGTGGGAGAATTGGCGTCTTCGAAATCGGCCATGAAGACATCCGCCCCCGAGTTGAAGGCGTTGATCATCATCTTGCGGTCGGTCGGGCCGGTGATCTCCACCCAGCGCCGCTGCAGGTCCGCCGGAGCAGGGGCCACCTGCCAGGATGGATCGCGGCGCACTTCCTCTGTCCCGGGAAGAAAATCGGGCATTTCTCCATTGTCCAGGGCCTGCTGGCGGTGCTGTCGGGCAGCCAGCAGGGCCTTCCGCCGGGCGTTAAAGCCCCGCTGCAGGCGGGCGATAAAGTCGAGCGCCTGTGGGGTGAGGATCTGCTCGTACTCCGGTGTGACTGGGGCGTTGATCTCTACGCCGGCCGGAAACTGAGTGTTCATTACAATCTCCTTATCCTGAAAGCTTGCGGTTCTTGCTCGTCAGTCCAGACGGTTGTAGAACTCGGTCTGCCAGCGCCACTCCCGGTGGTCCTCTGCGTTCCACCAGGATTTCAATATCCCGGCCTCGCCGCCGGGCAGCAGCACGACCGAACCCAGATCGTCTTCCGTGGGCCAGATATCTTCACGCACCACCTGCTCCCCCTGAATGCTGAACCGGCAGATCGGGGAGGACAGCGTGGCAGGCAGGTCCTGGCCGAACGCCAGACGGCGGCCGTGCGCATCGCTGACCTCGACGGTGACCACATCGGGTGCAGCGTGAAAAAGGATGCTGTCCACCGGGTCGACGGCTCCCCGGGCCAGCAGCACGCCGGTGGCGGCAGCACGGGGGTACCAGACCGACCAGTACTGCAGAGTTTTCCCTGATTCCATCACCATCTCCTTTCGCTGGAACCGTTATTCAGTTGCACGTGCAGGAAACCTGCTTTATTGTGCAGCCAGGCTGGAAAATTACCGGCTGCTGCTGTCTTTCCCCACTTTTATTTGTGACAGGATTCACATATCCTGCGCGTAATACGATTATAAAACGCGACGTGGTAAACAGTCAGTGATCTCTGCCGGCCGCAGCGGCACGCTTCTGCAGCGGCTGCCGGCGGCTCCTCCACCAGTCGCGGAGCGTACCGGTGATCCCGGAGGGGAAGGCGATCACGATCAGGATGAAGAGCGTCCCCAGGATCAGGAACCAGTGTTCGCCGATATTCAGTTCGAACGAACCCAGGGTGATAACAGAATCGCGCAGGGCGTACTCCACCATGCGCAGCAGAAAAGCCCCGATCACCGGACCATTGAAAGTGCCCACGCCGCCGATAAGGGTCATCAGCAGCGGGTCGATAGTGAACGTGGAGCTCAACACGTTAGGGCTGGCGCCTTTGTTCAGCAGGGCGCGCAGTACTCCCGCTCCGGAAGCCAGCACCCCGCCGAGGACGATTGCCATGGTTTTATAGGCAAAGGTGTTGAAACCCAGTGAAAGCGCCCGGTTCTCGTTATCTCTGATGGCGTGCAGCACCCGCCCCGCAGGAGAATTCATCAACTGGCGCACCAGCAGATAGCAGATCACCAGAAAGAGCAGCGCCAGATAGTAAAAGGTCAGGCGGTTCTGGGTGGCGTTGATCCAGTCGGGCACTGCGAAGGTGAAGCCGTCCTCCGCCCCGGTGATGTCCGCCATGATGCGGTTCTGAGCCAGCACATAAAAGATCTCGGCGAAGGTCAGGGTGAAAATGGCGAAATACAGCCCGTGGATGCGCAGCGCCACGACGCTGACCAGCAGGCCGGTGAGCAGGCTGATGAGCAGCGCGGCGATCACCGCCGGCAGCAGCGGCCACTCCAGGTGCAGCATCAGCAGACCCACCGTGTAAGCACCAAGGCCGAAGAAGGCGGCGTGCCCGAAGGAAAGCACACCGGCAAAGCCGAACACCAGGTTGTAGCTGATGGCCAGCGAGGCCAGAATAAAGGCTTCGATGAAGATCGACTGCCAGAAGAAGGCCTGGCCGCGTACACAGACCGAGGAGTCTGTCTGCCAGGCAATGAGGAAGGGCGCGGCGATCAGAGCCAGCAGGCTCAGGGCAAGCCACCCGTATTGGCGCAGCGTGACAGCGGCCCAGTGGCGGCGGCTGCCCAGGAAGTAAGCCGCCGCGGTGGCGCCAGCCAGCAGCACAGCCTCGGCGGCGAAAAGGGCGGCGAGCGGCCCGGCGCCGCGCGCACACACTCCCGCCTGAACGGCTGCAGCCAGGCCGGCGCTCTCGCTTTCAGCGCTCAGGGCGGCCAGCAGCAGCGGGATGAGGACCAGCACCGCCAGCAGGCCGGCCAGCGTCAGCGGGCGCGCTGCGGGCCCTGTGGTCGACCGGGCGCCGGGATGGGTGATGGTGGCCGTCATCCGTTCTCCCTCCCGAACAGACCGCTCGGCCGCACCAGCAGGACCACGATCATCAGCAGCAGGATAGAAAGGCTGGCCAGCACCGGGGTCTGCAGGTACTGCAGAGAGATCTGCTCGACCGTGGCGCGGGTCAGTCCCACCAGGATGCTGGCGATGGCTGTGCCCTCAAAACTGCTCATCCCGCCCAGAACGACCACGATCACGGTGTTGATCAGAAACTGGTCGCCCATCGACGGGTAAGCGCCCAGATAGGGC
>JAAYXE010000130.1 GCA_012516075.1 Chloroflexota bacterium
GGCCAAGCTGCTGGAGAACACCTTCCGCATGATCAACATCGGCCTGGTGAACGAGATGGCGCTGATGTGCGAGCGGCTGGGGGTGGACGTGTGGGAGGTGATCGATGCGGCCGCCACCAAGCCCTTCGGCTTCATGAAGTTCACCCCCGGGCCAGGACTGGGCGGGCACTGCATCCCCATCGACCCGCTCTACCTGTCGTGGAAGCTGCGCGGCCTGCAGTACACGGCGCGCTTCATCGAGCTGGCCAGCGAGATCAACACCGGCATGCCCCGCCACGTGGTGCGTCTGGTGCAGGATGCGCTCAACGATGCCGGCACGCCGGTCAAAGGCAGCCAGGTGCTGGTGCTGGGGGCCGCCTACCAACCCGACATCGACGACCTGCGCGAAAGCCCATCGCTGGACGTGATCGGACTGCTGGACCAGAAAGGCGCCCGGGTTGCCTACCACGACCCGTATGTGCCGCACATCCGCCACGACGGCTGGGAGAAGGAAAGCGTGCCCGACCTGATGGAAGCGGTGCGCAGCGCCGACTGTGTGGTCATCGTCACCAACCACAGCTGCTACGACTACGCCGCCATCCTGGAGCAGGCGCAGTTGATCGTCGATACCCGCAACGCACTCGGCGCCGCCGGCCGCCAGAGCCCCAAGGTTGTGCGTTTATAATGGAGAGGTTTTTTTATCTTCTGGTTGCGGTACGTTTATTACTGGAGGTAAGATGGCGCACTACCTGATTACGGGTGCTGCCGGGTTCATCGCTTCCCGCGTGGCTGAGATGCTTCTGGAAGAAGGTCACCAGGTGACCGGCATCGACAACATGAACGATGCCTACGATGTACGCATGAAAGAATACCGCCTGGAGCAGCTGAGGAAGCATCCGGCCTTTCACTTCAAGCAGTTCGATATCAGCGACCGCGCGGCTGTCGAACAGTTCATCCAGGATACCTTCGAACAGCCGGGATTCCAGCCGGTAGATGCGGTCTTCAACCTGGCCGCCCGTGCAGGGGTGCGAGCTTCAGTGGAAAACCCCTGGGTCTACGTCGAAACCAATATGACCGGAACGCTGAATCTGCTGGAGATGTGCCAGCGTTACGGCATTAAGAAGTTCATCCTGGCCTCCACTTCCAGCATTTACGGCGAGAATGCCCCCCTGCCCACGCCGGAAACCGCTGACAGCGACCGGCCGCTGCAGGTCTACGCAGCCAGCAAAAAAGGCGCCGAAGCGCTGTGCCATGCCTATCACTTCCTGTACGGAATTGATGTCACCATCTTTCGCTACTTCACCGTCTACGGCCCGGCATCACGCCCCGACATGAGCATGTTCCGTTTTACCCAGTGGATCAGCGAGGGCAGACCGGTGCGGATCAACGGAGACGGAGAGCAGTCACGCGGCTTTACTTACCTGGATGACATCGCCCGCGGCACGATCGCCGGTCTGAAACCACTGGGGTACGAGATTATCAACCTGGGAGGCCACGAATCGATCAAGATCAATGAGCTCATCTGCATGCTGGAGGAGATCATTGGAAAACAGGCCCAGGTAGAACGCCTGCCGCGCCACCCTGCCGATATGCTGGCCAACCTGGCGGACGTGGGAAAGGCGAAGCGGCTGTTGAACTGGGAACCCCAGGTCTCCCTGCGTGAGGGCGTCGAAAAACTGGTTGCATGGTACAATGCGGAGCGCGCCTGGGCCAGTCAGATTCTGACCACCTGAGGCCTATCCGCCCGAAATTAAAACAAAAAGACCGGGTACTATGCGGCAAGTTACGTTACCCTGGCTGCAAGGGCTCTTCAATAAAATTCTGAAAAATCCGCTCTTCCGCCGGGTCATTCTCAATTCAGGGTATCTATTTAGCGCCACCGGCATTTCGGCGGCGCTAAGTATGTTTCAGAGCATGCTTGCCGGTAAGCTGCTGGGGGTTGCCGGCTTTGGTATTTTAGGGACTATTACCACCTTCACATCGGTAATCAACCGGCTGCTGTCTTTCCGTATGGGCGAGCTGGTGATCAAATACGTCGGCCAGTACAGCCAGACCGGCGACAATCAGCGAGCTGCGGCAGTGTTTAAAGCCGCCGCACTGGCCGAGATGGCGGCCTCCATTTTGGCGTTTGGCCTGGTTTGCCTGCTGGCGCCCTGGGGGGCGCGCGTCTTCACCGAAAGCCCCGCGCTGACGGGGGCTTTCACCCTTTACGGGTTGATTATCCTGGCAAACCTGATCTCCGAAAGCTCCACCGGATTACTGCAAATCTATGACCGCTTCCGTCCGGTTGCCGTCCTGAACGTGTTTCAGAGCGCACTTACCCTGGGCATTATTGCAGCCGTTTACCTGCTCGGCGGGGATCTGACCGGCGTGCTGGTGGCCTACCTGAGCGGCAAAGTCTTTGCCGCAGGCGGGCTGTCCATCATGGCCTTTCAGGAGGCATCCCGACAGTGGGGCTCGAACTGGTGGCGCACCCCACTGGGCATCCTGCGCCCGCAAACTCGTGAGCTGGCGCATTTCGCCGTCAGCACGAATTTAAGCGGAACGCTGAGCCTGATCAACAAAGACAGCGACCTGCTGTGGCTGCAGTTCTTTCGCCCCAGTTCCGAGGTGGGTTTGTTCAAGGCTGCACTGGCGGTCACAAACCTTGTGCAGCTTCCGGTCAGCCCCCTCCCTCAAGCAACCTACCCGGAAATTTCCCGCGAAGTAGCCAGCAAAAACTGGGGGAATGTACGCTATATCCTGCGCCAGGGATCTCTCATTGCAGGCGGCTTTACGATCGCAGCCACCATCGTCCTGACGCTCTTCGGCCGCCCCGTGCTCCAGTTCCTGTACAGCCCGGAATTTCTACCGGCCTACCCGGCACTGCTCATCCTCTTAGCCGGCTTTCTGCTGGCAAACACTTTTTACTGGAACCGCACAGCACTGCTGGCCCTGGGACGGCCCGATTTTCCAACCAAAGTTAACCTCCTGCTGGCGCTGATGAAAACCGCCGGGATTCTCCTGCTGGTGCCGCGCTTCGGTCACCTGGCCAGTGCGGCTTTGCTGGCCGGGTCTTATCTGATTGGCGTCACCGTGTCGGTTTTCAAGGCCAATCAGATTATGTCGCAGCAGGAGCAGATGATTAATCGTGGTGTGGAGGTTTAAGTACCATCGATGAGAGTCGCGTACGTTCTCCCTTATCTGCAGACCCCCTCAGGATGGAGAAATCACTCCACATCCTTCATCAACGCCATTCGCGAGCACGTCACACCGGTCCTGCTGGTGCCGGCCGCCGATGAAGAAGTTGCCCGCCAGCTTTTCCCTGAAGACCCTGTTTTTACCCTGCCCGTTACCCAGCAGGCCTCGCTCTCCAACCGGGCAGGGATCAAACGCCTGACCGAAGCCTACCGGGCAGTCCAGAACAAACGCTTACCGGATGTCGATCTCGTCCATTCGCTCGAAGCCTATCCCACCGGCCTGGTGGGCAACTGGCTGGCGCAGAAGTTAAAGGTCCCGCATGTTCTCACAACCCACGGCACCTACGGCGTGATCTGGCATGAACGCCGGCTGGATCGCCTCGCTTACCAGCAGGTGCTGCGCCGGGCGAAAGCCATTTGCCCCGTTTCCCATGGGACTGCCGGCCTGATGAAGCGCTACTTCAAGCGTGCGCTGCGGAAAACCCAGGTATGCCCGATACTCAACGGCAACGATTTCTACAAAACGGTGCCGCGCGCCGCAGCCCTGGAGCGTAAATTTCCTGAAACCCCCACCATCATTTCGATTGGAGATGTAAAGCCGCGCAAAGGTCAGGACGTCAGCCTGGCGGCGTTTGCTAAAGTCCAGGCCCAGCTTCCTCAGGCGCGCTATTTTATTATTGGCCATTATCAAGAGAACGATTATTTTCGTGACCTGCAGCGCTTCATCGCAGAGAACGAGGTGAAAAACGTAACCTTCACAGGAACGGTCTCCGAGGAAGCACTGCGTAATTATTACGAGACAGCTTCGCTGTTCGTGCTCACCCCGCAGCAGGTAGGGCTGCAGTTCGAGGGCTTCGGACTGGTGTACCTGGAGGCCGGCGCATATGGACTGCCGGTCGTGGCCACACGCACGGGAGGCGTTCCCGATGCCGTCAAAGACGGCATCACCGGTTTCCTGCGCGAGCCAGGTGATGTCGACGCTATCGCCCAGGCCCTGCTCCGGCTGCTCACAGATATCCCCCTGGCGCGCCGCATGGGAAGGGCCAACCGGCAGTGGGCCGAGACCCTCACATGGGAAAGTTATGCGAAAGAACAGCTCGACGTTTACCAGAAGCTGCTGAATGAAGGAAGGGTGTAGCTCTGGTGAGGATTGCAGTTGTTGCCCCATCCCACATTCCTGCCCGCCGTGCCAATACGGTCCAGGTGATGAAAATGTCCCAGGCGATGGCCGCACTGGGACACGATGTGCACGTGGCAGCACCCGAAGAGGAGGGGAAAAAAGCACCCCCCACCTGGGAGGCTCTGGTGGAACATTACGGATTGGAATATCCGTTCAGCTTTACCTGGCTTCCGGCCCGGCCCCGGCTGCGGCGCTACGATTACGGCTATGAGGCGCTGCGCTGGGTCCGAAAAATTGGGGCAGAATTGCTTTACACGCGCCTGCCGCAGGCAGCAGCGCTGGCCAGCATCACCGGCATCCCAACCATTTTCGAAGTGCATGACCTGCCGCAAGGCAGGATGGGCCCGATAGCGTTGAAAACCTTTTTGAGAGGCAGCGGCGCACGGCGGCTGGTGCTGATCACTGAAGCCCTGGCACACGACCTGATTTATCATCTGAAGATCCACCTGGCTTTTCCTTTTTCGGTTATCGAACCGGACGGCGTCGACCTGGGGCGCTATGAGCAGCTTCCCGACCCGCCCAGTGCACGCATCCACCTGCGAGCGAGTGACCGGCAGGGAGAAATGCTGGGCCTGAAGGTGCAGTCGTTTACCGCCGGTTACACCGGTCACCTTTACCCGGGACGGGGGAGCGAAATGCTGCTCCAATTGGCCGGACGCCTGCCCGAGATCACCTTTCTGGTCGTCGGCGGCGAACCGGAAGATGTCCAGCGCATGCAGGCCGCAGCCCAGCAGCAGGGGCTCTCCAATCTCATTCTCACCGGCTTCGTGCCCAACGCAGCCCTGCCCCTTTACCAGGCGGCCTGCGACGTGCTGTTGATGCCTTACGGGAAACAGGTTTCCGCTTCCTCCGGCGGTGATATCGCACGCTACTTCAGCCCCATGAAGCTGTTTGAATATCTGGCGGCCGGACGCCCCATTCTTTGCAGTGATCTGCCGGTTTTACATGAAGTGCTCAACGCACAAAATGCACTGCTGCTGCCCCCCGGAGATACCGATGCCTGGGCCAGCGCCCTGTGCAGGATTAAAGAAAATCCGCACGACTACCAGCCTATGGCCGAGCAGGCTAGAATCGATGCCCGGCAGTACTCCTGGGAAGCGCGCGCCAGGCGCATTCTGCAGGGGATATCATAAGCCTTATGAGCACACTCACCCTCTCCCAGAAAGCATTCCGGACCCTCTGGAAGACCGGCGCGGCTGCACTCATCAGCCTGGTGCTGATCTCCGGTGCCCTGGCCTGGGTCTCTTCAGACTTTCAGGGCCTGACGGGGTGGCTCTCATTCGGCGCAGTCGTGCTGATCGGAATGGGTATCCTAACCGGCGGATGGTTTGCATTGAGAGCCAGTGAACCGGAGGCGCTTCCGTCCCAGCTGGCACAGCTTCTGATTTTTGCGGCCCTGCTGCGATTGGGAATGGGTGTCTTCTGGTACATCGCCCTGCCCGATTACGGGCACGGCTCGCCTCTGGAACTCGCCGGGTATATCCAGCCCGACGCTTATGCGCGTGATACAGCTGCCTGGAAGCTGGCCGAATCGGACCGGCCGCTGACTGCGGCTTTCGGCGGTTACCCGAAAGCCGATCAATACGGTGGTCTGCTGTTTGTCAGCGCGCTGATTTACCGGTATCTTGGCGGTGAGAGCCATCTCCCCCTGATGATGGTCGTGATCGCATCCAGTTTTTCAGGTCTTTCGGTGCTTTTCGCCTGGGGGCTGGCCCGGCGCGCCTGGGGGGAGAAAGCAGCCGTGCTGACCGCATGGGGGCTGACCCTTTACCCCGAAGCAGTGCATCTGGGCAGTTCGCAGATGCGCGAAGCCTTCATGATCACCCTCACCGCTGCTTCCTTTTACGGATTGATCCGCTATTCTCAGAACCGGTCCCTGCTCAGCACCGCGTGGATCCTGCTCCCCTTCCTGTTATTCATCCCCATCTCGCCTCCCATCGCCGTGCTTCTGCTCGGCGGGCTGCTGCTCGCCGCTGCCGGCATGGGATTAAAGCTGCCCCAATCGCAGCAGAAAAAGCGCCTCTTCTGGGTGCTGCTGGTGCTCATCGTACTGGTCGTGATCGCCGGGGCGGCGCTTGCACTCGCTCGCTTTGCACCCGAAGGGGTATCGAATCCCATACTGTACTGGATTGTCAAGAGTGCCCAGTACCAGGCGCACCGCAGCGAGGTCGCTTCAGGCTGGGTGCAGAAGTATTTCCGTCGCATGCCAGAGGAACTGCATATCCCGTTCCTGGTCGGGTACGGCGTTCTGCGCCCGCTGCTGCCCGCAGCCATCATTGACCTGAGCGAATCGCCGCTCTGGTACGGGATCACCCTCTGGCGTTCGCTGGGCTGGACGATACTGCTTGCCTTTCTCGTCTACGCCCCCCTGCGTGTGCTGACCAGGGGCGATGCCGACCGCTTCACACGGGCGTTGATCCTGGTTGTCTGGGTGATGATCCTGGTGGCCTCTTTCCGCAGCGGCGGCGACCCGGACGACAACCCGCGCTACCGGGCTACATTTTCCAGTCTGCAGATTGGTCTGGCGGCCTGGGTGTGGGTCGCACAGCAGAAAAACCGCGACATCTGGCTGCGCAGGGCGCTGGTATCCATGGGGCTGGTAATGGCCTGGCTGATCCCCTGGTATTTACGCCGCTACACGGCCTTTGACTGGCCGGTGATCGACCTGTTCAAAACGCTCGGTCTCGGTGCAGCCAGCGCACTGCTGTATTTCATCTGGGATTGGGCGAGGACAGAAGAGAAACCGGACCCGCCCGGAACTGAAGCAAACAGCGGCGCCGGAACGGAAGATCTGCCGGCCGATGCCGTCGAGTCCGGCGCTTAAAATCAACCTTGACGCAAACAGAAGCAGCATTATAATTCAACGGTTGAATTTTACCTCAGGAGACCCTCATGCCTACAGCTCTAATAACCGGTATCACCGGCCAGGATGGTTCTTACCTGGCTGAGTTCCTCCTGTCAAAAGGCTACGATGTGATCGGTATGGTCCGTCGTTCCAGCACAATGACATTTGAACGCATCAGCAAGATCCAGGATGACATCACCATCCTGCAGGGCGACCTTCACGACCAGAGCTCACTGGTCGACCTGATGGAACAGTACAAGCCCGATGAAGTTTACAACCTGGCAGCCCAGTCTTTCGTGCCCACGTCCTGGAACCAGCCGGTTCTGACCGGTGAAGTTACCGGTCTGGGTGTTACCCGCATGCTGGAAGCTATCCGTCAGGTGAATCCTGAAACTCGCTTTTACCAGGCATCTTCCAGTGAGATGTTTGGTAAAGTCGTCGAAGTCCCCCAGAAAGAAACCACGCCCTTTTACCCGCGCAGCCCTTACGGCGTTGCCAAAGTGTACGCCCACTGGATCACGGTAAATTACCGCGAATCATATAACCTGTACGCAGTCTCCGGCATCCTTTTTAACCACGAAAGCCCACGTCGCGGGCTCGAGTTTGTAACCCGAAAGATCACCTACGGCGTCGCCCGCATCAAACTGGGGCTGGCCAAAGAACTGCGTCTGGGCAACCTGGACGCCCGCCGGGACTGGGGCTACGCTGGCGATTATGTGCGCGCCATGTGGCTCATGCTACAGCAGGACCAGCCCGAAGATTTCGTCATCGGTACCGGGGAAACCCACTCGGTGCGAGAGTTCTGCGAGCTGGCCTTTGGCTGCGTCGGACTGAATTACTGTGATTACGTCGTTCAGGACCCCCGCTTCTACCGGCCGGCAGAGGTCGACCTTCTGGTATCCGATCCCAGCAAAGCTCGCGAAAAGCTGAAATGGGAACCGCAGGTTAAGTTTGAAGACCTTGTTTACATGATGGTCGAAGCCGATATGAAACTGGTGTCCCGCGAAATCGGTTAAGGTTATGAATCTTTCGATCGTCATCCCGGTTTACAACGAAGCCGAAAGCCTCGCCATTCTGCACCAGGCCATCCATGATGCACTCGACTGCCATCCCGAGCTGACCTGGGAGATTGTTATGGTTGATGATGGCAGCACCGACCGCAGCCTGGAGGTGCTGGAAAGCCTGGCCGAAAAAGACAGCGAGCATGTGTGTGTCGTCGCGCTGCGCCGCAACTTTGGCCAGACTGCAGCAATTGCAGCGGGGATTGACCATGCCGGGGGAGATGTGATCGTCCTGCTGGATGCTGACCTGCAGAATGATCCGGCCGACATTCCTATGATGATAGAAAAGATCAACCAGGGCTATGATGTGGTCAGCGGGTGGCGCATACACCGCCAGGATGCGTTTATCACGCGCACGCTGCCCTCGCGGATCGCCAACTGGTTGATTTCACAGGTAACCGGTGTTCACCTGCATGATTACGGCTGTACGCTCAAAGCCTACCGCCGGGAGGTGATCACCGGTTTCCGTCTGTACGGCGAGATGCACCGCTTCATCCCTGCCTACGCCAATTCTGTTGGCGCCAAAATGATCGAGGTTCCCGTGCATCACCACCCCCGAAAATTCGGAAAGACCAAGTATGGGCTGAACCGCACGGTCAAAGTGATCCTGGATCTGTTCACCGTAAAGTTCCTGATCAGCTACGCCAATAAGCCCATCTATCTTTTCGGCGGCGCTGGCCTGGTGTTGATCCTCGCCAGCATGCTGATGTTCCTTTTCCTCATCCTGAGGAAAATTTGGATACAGATTGAAATCCTCTCATCGCCGTTCTTCCAGACGGCAACAATGCTCACCATCCTGGGGTTTCAGTCGATTCTGATGGGACTGATTGCTGAACTTCTGGCCAGAACCTATCATGAATCCCAGCGTAAGCCAACCTACACGGTTCGCAAAGTGATCCGGGAAAAGGCAGTCGCCGCATGAAAGCCTTGATGTCCCGTATTCAAAACCGGCAGCTTATCCTTCGCATCGTGGGCAGCCTGGCCGCAACCATCCTGCTGGTTTATGTAATCAGCAGACAGGATTGGAAGGAAATCGGTGAGGCACTGCAGCAGATACCGGTATATCTGATCTTCATTACATTTGCCATCATGCTGGTGTCCAGGCTGTCGGTTGCCGCCCGCTGGTTCACGCTCCTGCGCTCTTCCGGAATGCCGGTCACCTGGGGTGATACCCTGAAGATCACCTTCGCCGGCCTGTTTGCCACCAACTTCCTGCCCACTACCGTGGGTGGAGACGTGGTGCGCTTGACCGGCGCCATTCAACTCAAACTGGATGCCGCCGTCAGTGCGGCCTCGCTGCTGGTCGACCGCCTGGTGGGGATGGCGGGGATGGCTATGGCAGTACCTTTCGCTCTGTCGCCTTTTATCCAGGGGCTGCAGGATGGCACGATCTTCACCACATCAGCCCCTGTCGTGGCTGCAGAAATCACCACCCTTCCGGCTGCCAGCCTGTGGAAGAAGATCTGGGCAAAGGGCATGAGTCTGGTCCGCCGCGTTTTTACGGCACTCTCCCTGTGGCTCAAACAGCCGCGCGCTCTGCTGGTCTCGCTGCTGTTTAGCTGGCTGCATATGATCTGCTTCTTCAGCATTCTCTATCTGGTGTTCCAGAGTATGGGAGAGCCCCTGCCCTTCTGGCTGATTGCCGGCCTGTACAGCATCGTGTACTTTATCACCCTGGTGCCGATCTCGATCAACGGTTACGGGGTGCAGGAACTGCTGATGATGGTGATCTTCTCGCGGCTGGGAGGGGTTTCTCTGACCAGCGCGCTTTCCGCTGCGCTGGTTCTGCGCACCCTGATGATGGTCGCCAGCCTGCCGGGCGCAGCCTTTGTTCCGGGCATCGTGGTTGGCCATAAGGAACAGCAGAAATCCGCCTGAGTTCGATTATGCATTCGACCCGTCCGCTGAACCTGATCCGCTTTATCATGCTTGGGACTCTGATCCTGAGCATTTTTGCGTTCATCCAGTTCATCTCTCCCGCCTACCGGGCGGGGACGCTCTTTACAGCCTTGCGCTGGATCCTGGCTTTTGGATCCGGGCTGCTCGGCGTTGTGGCTGGATCCGCGGTGCTGGCAGCGACGTGGTCTCCTTACTGGCAGCAGATCCAGGCGGCAGGCCGCAGAGTCCTGCTGCTCCTTTCCGGACTGGGCTGGGTCAATCTGGCGCTGTTCGTGCTGCTCGCCAGTGTATATGCGTTCCTGACCATCGGGCCGTATAAGCACGTCTTCAACAATGCCATTGTGCGGCTCTTTCTGTACTGGTTGTCCGTCCTGGCGGGTTGTTTCTTGCTGTATGCAGCCGGTCTGCGCAGAAGCTTTTTCGAGCTGCTGGCCTGCTCGGCGCTCTTTACAATGGCTGTTTTCCGCATCGCGTTCTACAGCACCGATCTATCGACCTACCCGCTGTCGCTGTCCTGGTCGGAAGCCAGCCGCTATTATTACGCCTCGCTCTATTTTTCTGAGCGCATTTACGGCACAGCCGTGCCGCCCACCGTCCTGCATCCCAGCCGCTATCTGCTGCAGGCGGTTCCATTTCTGATCTCCGGAATTCCTCTATGGTTCCACCGTCTGTGGCAGGTGTTCCTGTGGATCGCTATCACTTTGCTTACATCCACCCTGCTGGCGCGCCGCCTGGAGATTGAAAACCGGCTGCGCTTCTGGGCCTTCAGCGCCTGGGCATTTCTCTTCCTGCTGATTGGGCCGGTTTACTACCACCTGCAGGTCCCCCTGATCCTGATCCTGTGGGGGTTCGGGCATAAAGAAGATCCGCCGCAGAAGCGGTTCTTGAAATCCACTGCTGTCGTTCTGATTGCTTCGGTCTGGGCTGGCATCAGCCGCATCAACTGGTTCCCGGTCCCGGCCATGCTGGCAACTGCCATCTATCTGCTGGATGAACCGGTCGCCGGCCGCTCGCTCGTCCGCTACCTGACTCAGCCTTTCATCTGGGCGTTGGCCGGTCTGCTCACGGCATTTGGTGCACAGGCACTCTATGCCGTGATCTCCGGGAACCCGCTAGAGCAGTTCACCTCCAGTTTCACATCGGACCTCCTCTGGTACCGCCTGTTCCCCAACCCGACCTACCCGCCGGGCATCCTGCTCGCCAGCCTGCTGGTGATGGTGCCGCTCCTGGGCCTGATCGCGATCAGGGCCCTCCCTTACCGGCATGCAGTCCGCCCGATCCGCTGGCTGGGCTGGGCAGGCATCCTGCTGGTGCTGTATGTGGGCGGGGTGATTGTGAGTATGAAAATCGGCGGGGGCAGCAATTTGCACAACCTGGACGCGTACCTCGCCATGCTGATGATCATTGGCAGCGCGATGGTCTTCGACCGCATCACGCTTGAACCGGACGGGATGCCGGAGGGCACAGACCCGGCAAAACAACCGGCCGGCAATCGAAACGACCTGTACACCTGGGCAAGCAGAGCAGCACTGGCGCTAACGATCCTGGTGCCCATCCTTCACTTCCTGCCCAGCCGTTACTTTCCGGCATACCCACCGCCCGAACAGGCGCAGGCGTCGATCAAAATCATGAAGGACTTCATCGAAGACACGGCCCGGGACGGCGGACAGGTGCTGATGATTGCTGAACGTCACCTGCTGACATTTGGAGTAATCCAGGGCGTCGAACTGGTGCCGGATTACGAGCAGGTCTTTTTGATGGAAATGGCCATGGCCGGCAACCCGGCCTACCTGGGCAAGTTCCACGATGACCTGAAAAACCAGCGATTTGCCGTCATCGTCACCGAACCGCTCTTCACGGCCATCAAAGGCCCCATGGAGAGCTTCGGCGAAGAGAACAACGCCTGGGTGAATCAGGTGTCCCGAGAGATCCTGTGCTATTACCACCCACAGAAAAAGCTGAAAGACATCCGCGTTTATCTCTATGTGCCGCGCGCCAACCCGCCGAAATGCCCCTAGACGGCAGGCGCGCCGAGATCAATGGAAGCAGCACGGCCTCTTGACCTGTGCCTGAGCAGGGTTATAATTCAACAGTTGAATTTTAGACATGCAAAACGGAACCCAACCTGAAGCCGATCGCGAACTGATCATGCTCGAACAGATTGAGCACGATCCGGATATTACACAGGCATCCCTGGCCACCCAGCTTGGCGTGGCCGTTGGCACGGTGAACTGGCATCTTAAGCGCCTGATCGCCAAAGGGTATGTCAAGGTGAAGCGCGCCCAGCGGCGCAAACTGCGCTACATCATCACACCCGAAGGGATCGCCTTCCGCGCCCGACTGACGGTGAACTACATTGAAACATCGATGCGCCTTTACCGCCGCACCCGGCAGCTGGTTCGTGATCTTCTCGTTCAGGTTAAAGAGAATGGGTACACCCAGGTGCGCATTGAAGGCGAGGGTGATATCGCCGATATCTGCCGGCTGACCTGCCTGGAACAGGCGGTGACGGTTGTCGAAGATGGGAATGTGCCTGTTCTGGAAGTACAGGGCACGAAAGTGCACTTACGACTCGTGGAGAAACCATGACCAGCGCAGCTCCTGAAAACCATGTCCTGATCACCGGTGGAGCCGGATACATCGGCTCGGTATTGACCGCAGAACTCCTGCGCCTGGGTTACCGGGTAACCGTGGTGGATGAACTGCTGTTCGGCGGCGAGTCGCTGCTGGGATTCCTCACCCATCCGAATTTTCACTTCGAGAAAGCGAATGTGTGGGAGCCGCGTACAATCCGCAACAGCCTGCGCAGCGACTGGCCGCGCCCCCATGCGGTTGTCCATCTGGCAGCAATCGTCGGCTTTCCGGCCTGCCAGGCTGTCGGCCGGCAGGTGGCCTGGCGCTACAATGTGGAGGCCACCCAGCGTGTGTTTGAACAATCCGAAGCGTTAGGGGTACAGCGCTTCATTTACGCCTCCACCTACAGTAATTACGGGCTGGCGCCTGAGGGTCAGGCGGTGGACGAAGAATCGCCGCTGACGCCGCAGTCACTGTACGCAGAAACCAAAATCGCTTCTGAGCGCTATTTGCTCGGGCAGAGCGATGCATCCTGTGCGCCGCTCATCTTCCGCTTCGCCACCTTATACGGCATCTCCCCTCGCACCCGGTTCGATCTCATCGTTAACCAGTTCGTCCTGGAAGCCTACACCAAACGGCAGCTCCTGATCTACCAGCGCGGGTATTCGCGCTCGTTTATTCACATCCGCGACACGGTGCGAGGCATCATTATGGGCCTCGAGGCGCCGGATGAGAAAGTGCGCTGTCAGATCTACAACCTGGGCACTGAAAAGGGAAACTACACCAAGGACGAAATTGTTACTTTGATTCTCAAGCGCCTGCCCGAAACCGTCGTTCGCTACAAGGACATGACCTTCGGCGGCGATATGCGCGATATCCGCGTCTCATTTGCCAAGGTCCGGCGTGAGCTGGGCTTTGAGGCTGAATACAGTGTCGATGATGGTGTGCGCGAGGTCCTCCATGCCCTGCAGGATGGATTGATCCGCGATCCGCAGGATGCACGCTACCGCAACGCGCAGTTTATCGTTCAATAAACCACTTCGAAAAAGATAGGAACCTGAGATGGACGACCATACCGAAAACTACTGGCACAACCGCCGGGTGTGCGTGACAGGAGGCACCGGCTTCCTGGGATCTTTCGTTGTCGAAAAGCTGCGTGAGCGCGGAGCGACGGACATTTTTGTCCCCACCCATGCACAGTATGACCTGGTAAAGCTGGAGGATATCCACCGCATGCTGGACGACGGCCGGCCCGACGTGATCATTCACCTGGCCGCTCTGGCGGGCGGTATCGGCGCCAACCGGGCACGTCCTGCAGATTTCTTTTACATCAACCTGATGATGGGCGTTCAACTCATGCATGCCGCCTGGGAACGCGGCGTTGAAAAGTTCGTCGCCACAGGCACCATCTGCGCCTATCCCAAGTACACACCCCTTCCCTTCAAGGAAGAGAACCTGTGGAACGGCTACCCCGAAGAGACGAACGCGCCTTACGGCCTGGCAAAAAAGATGCTGCTGGTTCAGGCACAGGCTTACCGCGAGCAGTACGGTTACAACGCCATCTACCTGCTGCCGGTTAACCTGTACGGACCGCGCGACAACTTCGACCTGGAGACCTCGCACGTGATCCCGGCCCTCATCCGCAAGTGCATCGAGGCGAAGGAGAGCGGCTCGCCCCAGGTAGTGCTGTGGGGCGACGGATCCCCGACGCGTGAGTTTCTCTACGTGGAAGATGCGGCTGAGGGCATCGTGCTGGCAGCGGAACGCTATAACGGCAGCGAGCCGGTGAACCTGGGATCGGGCCAGGAGATTCAGATTCGAGACCTGGCGGAGCTGATCGCCTGCCTGACCGGTTATGAAGGCGAACTGGTCTGGGATACCAGCAAACCCAACGGCCAGCCGCGCCGGGCGCTGGACGTATCACGGGCGGAAAAATACTTCGGTTTTCGAGCCCAAACACCTTTTGAAGAAGGACTGCGGCGCACAATCAACTGGTATCTGGAGCACAGAAAGGTTGCACAGCCCTGAGCGCTGGCTGCACATTAACTTATGGCTCAAACGACCTTATCGACTCGACCGTCTCGCCCGGATGAGGATGTCATTATCCTGCGTCCCTCGCGCGGGTGGACAGCACTTAACCTGCGCGACCTGTGGTATTACCGCGAGCTGATCTACTTCCTTACCTGGCGCGATGTGATTGTGCGCTACAAACAGACGGTGCTGGGCGCAGCCTGGGCAGTTCTACAGCCGCTGGTGAACATGGTGGTGCTTTCCGTGATCTTCGGCACCTTCGCCAGACTGCCTACGGATGGGATCCCGCGGCCCATTTTTACCTTTGCTGCGCTCCTCCCCTGGGGATTGTTCAGCAAAGCGCTGTCCGATGCCGGGCGCTCGATGCTGTCGAACCGCAGCATGATCACCAAAGTCTATTTCCCCCGCCTGATCATTCCCCTCTCTTCGGTGCTGGGCGGCGTGGTCGATTTTGCCATCCAGTTCCTGATCCTGCTGGGGATGATGTTTTACTTCCGCATCGCCCCTACCCCCGCCGTGTGGACCCTGCCGTTCTTTGTGCTGCTGGCGCTGATCACAGCGCTGGGGTTTGGCCTGTGGCTTTCCGCCCTGAACGTACTTTACCGTGACGTCGGGTACATCCTGCCGTTCCTGACACAGCTCTGGATGCTGCTCACGCCGGTTGCCTATTCGGCAGCCAATGTGGTGCCCGAGGAGTGGGCGCTTCTGTATGCCCTGAACCCGATGGTTGGCGTGGTGGAAGGTTTCCGCTGGGCCCTGTTAGGCACACAGCCTCCCGGTCCGATGCTGATTGTCTCCACCGTGATATCCATCCTGATCCTGATCAGCGGTATGTATTATTTCCGCCGCATGGAGCGCACCTTCGCCGATATGGTCTGACCGATATCCGGCTGCCAGACAGGCAGCCGCTGTCTGGCCCCGGTTTATAAAAATTATGAGTGACATTGCCGTTCGAGTAGAAAACTTAGGAAAACAATACAGAATTGGCGCGCAGGTGGAGCGCTACCGGACGCTGCGCGACAGCATCACTGAGGCCGTGAAATGGCCCCTGAACGCGCTGCGCGGCGGGCTGGGCAGGAGAAGCGAATACTTCTGGGCTCTGGAGGACATCTCATTCGAGGTCAAAAAAGGCCAGGTGATCGGCATCATCGGGCGCAACGGGGCCGGAAAGAGCACGCTGCTCAAAATTCTCTCACGCGTCACCGAGCCCTCCGCCGGCTATGCCGAGATCCACGGGCGAGTTGGCTCGCTGCTCGAAGTGGGTACAGGCTTCCATCCGGAGCTGACCGGGCGCGAAAATATCGCCCTGAACGGAGCCATCCTGGGGATGAAGCGCGCGGAGATCCAGCGCAAATTCGATGAAATCATCGCCTTTTCAGGCGTAGAAAAGTTTATCGACACGCCCGTGAAGCGCTATTCGAGCGGCATGTACCTGCGGCTGGCCTTCGCCGTCGCAGCGCACATGGAGCCCGAGATCCTGGTTGTGGATGAAGTGCTGGCGGTGGGCGACGCCGAATTCCAGCGCAAATGTCTGGGAAAGATGAGCGATGTGGCTCAGGAAGGCCGGACGGTGCTGTTTGTCAGCCATAATATGTCCGCTGTGCTGCGCCTGACCGAGGAGTCGATTGTGCTGGACAAAGGGCACCTGGTCATGCGCGCGCCCTCACCGCAGGCTGTGGACTATTATCTTTCTTCTGGCTTCTCCCAGACGGGTGAACGCTTCTGGCACGCAGATGAGGTTCCGGCAGACGCCCATCCCTTCTGCCCGATTGCCATCCGTGTTTTGAACCCCAGCGGCAGGGTCGTGGACACGGTGCGTTCGGTGGAGCCGGTTACTGTCGAAATCGAATACCGTCTGAATGCACCGGTCACCGGACTGCGGGTGGGGATCTATCTGCTGACCACGCACGGCGAACATATCTTTACTTCATTCGACACCGACGATCAGGGGAATTACGAAGCGTATGGGGTGCGAGCAGCCGGGCATTATACCAGCCGCTGCGTCATCCCGGCCGATTTCCTGAATGAAGGCCGCTATGTGCTGGGGATAAACGCCAGCACCTTCCGGGTGCGGCGGTACTTCCAGGATGAACACGCCCTGGCATTCACGGTGGATCCGGCCGGCGCGCCCGGCATGCAGTGGGGCGAACCGCGTCCGGGCCCGGTGCGCCCGCGCCTGGACTGGAAAATCGAGGAGCTGCCGTCGTGAGCCCGTTCAACAAACGTCTCATCAAGCAGGTCCTGGGAGAGATTCCCTTCGTGGCGGAGGCATACTGGCAGATCTGGCAGCAGGGCCGGCCGCTGAGCAAGAGTTTCTCTCTAAAGCGCCTCGAAAAATCCTTCCCTGTATGGAAGCAGCAGGCAGCAGATGCCCGGCGCAGCGCCTCACAGGGCCGCCGGATCCTGATCTTTTCCACGCTGCGCTACTGGATCGAGCATGCTTCCCTGCTGGGCATGGCGCTGTCGGGTCTGGGCCACGAGGTAACGCTGGCCTACCTGCCTTACGCGAACTGGTCGCGCCCCGCAAACCAGTTTGACCTGCGCCGGCAGAACGCCTACGCGCGCAAGGCGCTGGGGCAGGCAGAGCCACTGCTCCACACCGTCTCGCTCCTGGATGTCAGACCTGTACACGACGGCCTGCCGGCCGAGCTGACAGCCGCCGTGCAGGAAATCTCGCTGCGAGATGCCCAGTACACCCTGCAGGTGGAAGACATCGCCCGCGAAGGGAGCAGCCCTGCAGCGCAGCTTTACCAGCTGCGCGTCGAGCGCAACACCCGGGCAGCACGCGCAGCGCTGGCCCTCATGCAAACCGTGCAGCCCGAAGTGGTCATAACCCCTAACGGAAGCATCCTTGAATTTGGTGTGATCTACAGGGTCGCGCGCCACCTCGGTATCCCCGCCGTCACCTATGAGTTCGGGGAGCAGCGAAGCCGCATCTGGCTGGCGCGGAACGCAGAGGTGATGCGCCAGGAGACCGACGACCTCTGGGAGGCGCGCCGCGACTGCCGGCTGGACGAGGCCCAGTGGGAACAGGTACGTGAACTGTTCGCCTCCCGGCAGCGCGCCAGCCTGTGGGAGAACTTCTCGCGCCGCTGGCAGGGCCTGCCGGCCCAGGGCGGCGAACAGGTGCGGCAGGCTCTGGGCCTGGATGCGCGCCCGGTCGTCCTGCTGGCAGCCAATGTGATCGGCGACAGCCTGACCCTGGGGCGCCAGGTGTTCACTGAGAGCATGACCGAATGGCTGCAGAAAACGGTGGGCTTTTTCGCCGGCCGGCCGGATGTTCAGCTGGTTGTGCGCATTCACCCGGGCGAGCGCTACACAAAAGGCCCGTCGGTCGCCGATGTAGTCAAACAGGCCTACCCGGACCTGCCCGATCATATCCACCTGGTCGCTGCCGGAGATCCGGTGAACACTTACGACCTGGTGGAGATTGCCGACCTGGGTCTGGTGTACACCACCACGGTCGGTATGGAAATGGCGATGAGCGGTGTACCGGTGATCGTCACCGGACAGACACATTACCGCGGCAAGGGTTTCACCCTTGACCCTGCTTCGTGGGATGAATATTTCAGCCTGTTAGAACAGGTGCTGGTTGAACCAGGCCGTTATCGCCCCCAGCGGGAGCAGGTTGAGCAGGCCTGGAACTATGCTTACCGCTTTTTCTTCGAATATCCCTGCCCCTTCCCGTGGCACCTGCTGCATTTCTGGAAAGAGATGGAAGCCTGGCCGCTGGATCAGGTGCTTTCTCCCGCAGGACAGGAAGCGTTTGGGCTGGCATTCCGCTGCCTGGCGGGTGAACCCCGCACATGGGATGAACTCGAACTCAGGGAGGCTGTCTCACATGCAGACGGACATTAAGCAGCAGGTGCGCGAGTTCTACGACCAGGTGGGCTGGCAGAAGGTCAGCGAGGGCGTTTACCAGAACGCGCATTATGAGGACCTGCGGCCGGTTTCACACGAGTACATTCACCGCTGCCATCTGCGCATCCTGCGCCACATCCGGCCTTCGGGGCGTTTTCTGCTGGATGCCGGCTCGGGCCCCATCCAGTATCCGGAATACCTGGAATATTCACGCGGCTACAAGTACCGGGTGTGCGCCGACATTTCCATCGTTGCCCTGCAGGAGGCGCGCGAGCGCATCGGAGAGCACGGGCTGTTTGTCGTCTGCGATGTGGCTAACCTGCCCTTCAAACCCGGCGCTTTTGACAGCGCAGTCTCGCTGCACACCATTCACCATCTGCCCGAGGAGCAGCACGAACAGGCCTACGGCGAGCTGTACCGCGTGCTGAAGGCTGGCGGTACAGCAGCCGTGGTGAACGGCTGGCCGGGCTCACGTTTCATGCGCCTCTTTGAACCCCTGATCCGTTTCAGCATCCGTGTACAGAACATGATGCGTAAAGGACAGGATCCCCAGCCGGTGGCGCAGAAGAACAAAAATCGCAAAAATGGAAAACCCAAAGGGACATTCACCGAGCGGCATGATGTGGCCTGGATTAACCGGACCCTGAAACCGCGCATGCCGCTGGAGATTCACGTCTGGCGCAGCGCCAGCGTACGCTTCCTGCGCGCTTTGATCCACCCGAAACTGGGCGGCCGGTGGTGGCTGAAGCTGCTGTACTGGCTGGAAGAGCGCTATCCGCGCTACTTCGCGGAAAACGGGCAGTATCCGATTATTGTCATTCAAAAACCTGAAAACAACGGAGCCAAGCATGGACTGGAGTGAAAAAGTCGTTCTGGTGACCGGCGCCACCGGATCGTTTGGAAAGAAATTTATTAAGATCATGCTCGAAGAGTACCACCCGGCCAAGCTGATTATTTTCAGCCGGGATGAATTGAAGCAGCACGAGATGCGCGTTGGCGGTTTCGACCACCCCAACCTGCGTTACTTTATCGGTGACGTGCGCGACCTGCAGCGCCTGCGCCGGGCCATGCACGGCGTGGATATCGTCATCCATGCGGCGGCACTCAAACAGGTCCCTGCCTGTGAATACAACCCCATGGAAGCGATCAAGACCAATATCCTGGGCAGCAGCAATGTCATCGAAGCAGCCCTGGATGCGGGCGTAGAGCGGGTGATGGCGCTGAGCACGGATAAAGCCGTAAACCCGGTCAACCTGTACGGCGCCACCAAGCTGGCTGCCGAAAAGCTCTTTATCCAGAGCAATGTCTATGCGGGCGAGTCCAATCCGCGCTTCAGCTGCGTGCGCTACGGCAACGTGGTCGGCAGCCGCGGCAGTGTGATCCCCATTTTCATCCACCAGCGCATGAACGGCGGAAAGCTCACGATCACCGATACCCGTATGACACGCTTCTGGCTCACCCTGGAACAGGGCGTGCGCTTTGTGATCCGCTGTACCGAGCAAATGCGCGGCGGCGAGGTCTTTGTGCCGAAAATTCCCAGCACAAAGATTATCGATCTGGCACGGGTCGTCGCTCCGGACGCCGAGCTGGAGGTGGTTGGGATCCGCCCCGGAGAAAAACTGCACGAAGTGCTGATCCACGAAGAGGAGGCGCGCAACGCCGTCGAGCGCGAGGACATGTTTGTGGTAAAACCTACCACGGCACTCTGGCAGCGCGACCTGGAGTACGAAGGCGCCCCGCTCCCCGATGGCTTTCGCTACAGCAGCGATACGAATCCCTGGCAGTTGACGGTTGAAGAGATTCGCGCCATCGTCGAGCCGATTGAAAAAGAAATGATGCAGGGAAGGTTGAGTTAATGCCCGCGGCGGTCGCGGGCCTGGATCAATCCCAGCGAAGCAACTGCCTGCCCTGCTGAATGGGAAGGTAGCATGCGTATCCTCGTCACCGGAGCCAGCGGCCTGTTGGGGCTGAACCTTGCTCTGGAGGCGGCAAAGGATCACATCGTCTTCGGCCTGACGCACAGTCATTCACTGCAGACGGATGCATTTCAGGTTATCGAAGGCGACCTGCTGGAGCCCGGAACCATCGAGCGGCTGCTCGATCAAACCCAACCCGATTGGGTGATCCACTGCGCAGCGCTGGCCATTGTGGATGCCTGCGAGGCGGATCCGGAACGGGCCCGGCAATTGAATATCGAGGTACCCCAAAAACTGGCACAGCATGTCGCCAGGGGCGGAGCGCGCCTGCTGCATGTTTCTACGGACGCCGTTTTTGACGGCCAGCGGGGCGGTTACACCGAAGAGGACGAAACCAATCCCCTCAGTGTATACGCCCGCACGAAACGAGACAGCGAACAAGTTGTGGCCGCCGCTGACCCCAGCGCCATCATTGCGCGTGTCAACCTGTTTGGCTGGAGCCTGCTGGGAAAGCGCAGCCTGGGCGAGTTCTTCGTTTACAACCTGCAGGCTGGCAAACAGGTGATGGGGTTCACCGATGTTTACTTCTGTCCTTTGCTCGCCAACGACCTGGCTCACATCTTTATCCGGATGCTGAATGCCGGGCTGTCTGGCCTGTATCATGTGGTCAGCAGCGAGTGTTTGACCAAATATGAGTTCGGGCTGGCCATCGCCCGGCGCTTCGGGCTGGATGAAAGCCTGATTGTCCCTACATCAGTGGAAGAATCGGGGCTCAAAGCTCCCCGTTCACCAAAACTGACCCTGCGCACCGACCGGCTGGCGGCGGCCCTGGGCGAACCTCTCCCCACTTTATCCCCAGCTCTGGACCGCTTTTACCAGCTTTATCAACAGGGTTATCCACAGCGGCTGCGCGCCATGGCACGCGACAGCCATCACCAGACCGAAAGCAAACCCACCTGAGCACCATTTCGGAGGAAAGATGGAGATCCAAATCGGCTCCCACACGATTGGAGAAAATCATCCCACCTATTTCATCGCCGATATCTCAGCCAATCACGATGGAGATCTGGAGCGGGCGAAACTCCTGATCCACCTGGCGAAAGAGGCCGGTGCAGACGCAGCGAAATTCCAGAACTTTCGCGCCCCGAAAATCGTCTCCGACTACGGCTTCCGCTCCATGGGCCAGCAGGTTTCCCATCAGGCGAGCTGGAAGAAATCTGTCTTCGAGGTCTACCAGGATGCATCGATCCCCTTTGAATGGACTCCCATCCTGAAAGAGGAATGCGACCGGGTTGGCATCGACTATTTTTCCTCCCCTTACGACTTCGAAGCGATCGACATGCTCGATCCCTACGTGCCCGCTTTCAAGATCGGTTCCGGCGATATCACCTGGACCGAAGCGCTGGTGCGCATGGCTCAATATGGCAAACCCGTTATCCTCGCAACCGGGGCGTCCGATCTGGGTGATGTGCAGCGCGCCGTGCATACTATCCTGAAGATCAATCCCCAGCTCGTGTTGATGCAGTGCAACACGAACTACACTGGCAGCCTGGACAACTTCAATCACATCCATCTGCGTGTCCTGACCACCTACCGGACTCTCTTCCCCGATCTCATTCTGGGGCTTTCCGATCACACTCCCGGGCATGCCACAGTGCTGGGTGCGGTGGCACTGGGGGCCCGCGTGATCGAAAAACATTTTACCGACGATCCCACCCGCGTCGGCCCCGACCATCCCTTCTCGATGACCCCGTCCACCTGGCGCGAGATGGTCGACCGCACGCGCGAACTGGAGCGCGCACTTGGCTCTCCGGATAAGTTCGTAGCCGATAACGAAAAGGAGACCGTTATCGTGCAGCGGCGCTGCCTGCGTGCAGGGCGAGATATCAAAGCCGGCGAGGTGTTCACCCGCGAGATGATCGATGTGCTGCGCCCGGCTACGCCCGGCGCCATCCTGCCTTACGAAATCGAAGCGGTGATCGGCTGCAAGGCGCGCGTGGACATTCCCTGCGGCAAAGAACTGCGCTGGACGGCCCTGGCTGCCTGAAGCAAGCCTGCACGTTTATGCGAATTCTGTACTTCACGCGCGGCTACACACCCCACGACCGGCGCTTTCTGACCGCGCTGGCTGGCACGGAACATCAGATTTTCTTCCTGCAGCTCGAAAAGCAGGCCTACACGCTGGAAGATCGCCCGGTCCCCCCAGAGGTGGAGATTATCCCCTGGGCCGGCGGAAAAGAGGCGCTGCGCCGGGTGGATTATCCTCGCCTGGAGAAAGACCTGAAGCGCGTCATCCGCCAGTATCAACCGGACCTGATCCACGCCGGCCCGATCCAGACCGCGGCCCTGCTGGCGGCGCGCACCGGGTTTCACCCGCTGGTGAGCATGTCCTGGGGATCGGACCTGCTGAAAGATGCCGAAAGCAGTCCGTGGAACCTGGAAGCCACGCGCTATACGCTCAGCCGCACTGATGTGCTCGTTGGCGACTGCCTGCCGGTGCACCAGAAAGCAATTGAGTTTGGCATGCCGGATGAGCGCATCGTTATTTTTCCCTGGGGCGTTGACCTGAAGCACTTCTCTCCACTGCCCGAGAATTACCGCCCCGAAGACGTTCTTTATCCCCGCTCACAGCAGGTCTTCACCCTGCTCTCCGTGCGCAGCTGGGAGCCGCTTTATGGGGTGGATGTGATTGCCCGGGCGTTTATCCAGGCAGCTCAGGAACTGCGCGCACGCGGCGGCCCAGAGCTGCGCCTGCTGCTGGCAGGCACCGGATCTCAGGCGTCCCTGCTGCGCAAGATTTTCATGCAGGGCGGTGTGATGGAGCAGGTAATCTTTACCGGCCAGGTCAGCTATGCAAACCTGCCGCGCTGTTACCGCAGCGCCGACCTTTACCTGAGCGCCTCACACAGCGATGGAACCTCGATTTCCCTGCTGGAGGCCATGGCCTGCGGCTGCCCGGTGCTGGTATCGGACATTCCCGGCAACCGGCCGTGGGTAGAACCGGGCGTACAGGGCTGGCTTTTTCCGGACGGCGACAGCACGGCACTGGCTCAGGCAATCCTGCGGGCGATCGAGCTGCGCGAACGACTGCCCGAGATGGGCTGCGCCGCCCGCCGCCTGGCAGAAGAGCGTGCCGACTGGCCGCGGAACTTCCAGAAACTTCTGCATGCCTATGAACTGGCCCTCCGCCTGGGAGGGCACCCGGCCCATGCCGGAATTTGAGATGAGCAAAGCATGACTGCTGCTCGCAAACCCGGTAAACCCTATACGCTGGCCATCATCCAGGCGCGCATGTCCTCCAGCCGTCTGCCGGCGAAGGTCCTGCAGGACATTGCCGGTAAGCCGATGCTCCTGCGGGTGGTCGAACGCGCCCGCCAGGCCAGCACAGTGGACGGTGTGGTCGTCGCGACCACCAGCGATCTATCCGACGACGCCGTCGCTGCCCTGTGCACACAACATGGTCTGCCCTTCTATCGCGGCAGTCTGCACGACGTGCTCGACCGCTATTATGAGGCCGCTCGTCAGTTCGGCGCCGAAGTGATCGTGCGTGTTACTGGAGACTGCCCGCTGATCGACCCCGGCGTGATCGACACGGTCGTCAACGCCTTTCTGGCCGGCGATTCTGCCGGGCGTCCCTATGATTTTGCTGCCAACCGTCTGCCGCCCCCCTGGAAGCGCACCTATCCGATCGGCCTGGACACCGAGGTGTGCACCTTCCAGGCCCTGGAGCGCGCCTGGAAGGAGGCCAGCCTGCCACACGAGCGTGAGCATGTGATGCCCTATCTGTACGAAGAAGAAGGGCGCTTTCGCGTGCTGGTGCTCGATTATCCACAGGATTACGGCTCTTACCGCTGGACGGTGGACACCCCGGAGGATCTGGAACTGGTGCGGCAGATTTACGCCCGCCTGCCAGATCCGGATCATTTCACATTTCTGGATGTGATTGAACTGTTTGAACGCGAACCAGACCTGGCGAAAGTTAACCAGCAGGTTAAGGCGAAGGACTATCGCGATGTTGACGAACGGCAAGCCGGTAAAACTCACAAGGCTTAGTGGTGTGGACCCGCGAAGGGAGATGACGCAATGAAAGCCCTGAAGGGAGAAGCTGTTCCCACCTATACAGATACAGCTGTGCAGCCTGCCATCTCACCCGCTGCGCGCCTGCGCTCGCTGGCAGCAGGGGTTGGGAATGCAGGCAAGTGGGTGCTGATCAGCCTGCTCTTTGGCATCTCCTATACGCAGTCCGTCCTTTATGACGGAAATCAGAACACCAAATTCCTGCACGGCCTGGCCCAGGCCGGGGTGGGCTTCCTGCATGAGGACTGGCTGGCCAATACAGCGGATCCCCTGCCGGCGTTCACCTTCCTGGTGCGCATTACCCTGGAGTATCTGAACGAAAATTTCTTTTACGGCTATTACCTGATCATCATGGGGGTGTACATCTGCAGCCTGCTGGGGATCGCGTCCATCCTGTTTGACCTGAAAAGCTCCCCAGCGAAATTCGCAACGCTGGCAGCGGGGTTAATCGTGATCCACGCGCGCTGGCCCATCAACATCGCGCTCAATCATTTGAGTTTCAACCTGGAAATCCTGCATTTTGGAGTTGCCGAGCAGTATATCCTGGGCCAGGAGTTCCAGAACAGTGTATTTGGTGTCTTCCTGCTGCTCTCTATGCTGCTGTTTCTGAACAGGCGGTATTTCTGGGCCTTCTTCTGCCTGGGATTTACGTCCATCATGCATTCCGCCTACCTGTTCAGCGCGGCCCTGCTTACGGTCACCTATGCGGCCATCATTTTCCTCGAATCGCTGAAGCCTTCCGCCCAGACCTGGAGAGCGATCCGGTGGGGACAGATCCTGCAGGCCGCAAGACTGCCGCTGATGTACAGCCTGCTCACCCTGCTGATGGTGCTGCCCGTACTGTGGTACAACTTCACCGCACTGGCCTCCACTTCGCCCGAAGCGGCAGCACAGTCCATGGCCATTCTGGTCCACGAACGCATCCCTCATCACTCACTGCCTGCATCCTGGTTTGACTGGGGCGTGTATATCCAGCTGGGGATGATCCTGGCGGGACTGGTGCTGGCACGCAAATCCAGGCTGTTCTGGCTGATGCTGGTGCCCTTCCTGGGGGGCCTGATCCTGACCTTCGTGCAGATCATCACCGCCAGCGACAGCCTGGGGATGCTCGCACCGTGGCGCGTCTCGGTCTTTCTTGTTCCACTTGGCACAGTGCTGGTCCTGGGGTATGTAGTTTCCCTCGTTTTTGACCTGCTGCGCGGCCGCGCACGGATCGTCCAGCCGGTGATCGTGCTGCTGTCGCTGGCGGCTGTGGCTTTTGTCACCTATCAGGGCGTCAGCATTCAACAGGAACGCTTCGATATCCACAAACGACGCGCGGTGGTGCGCGTGTTTAACTACGCCCGCAATCACCAGGCTCCCGGGCAGGTTTACCTGGTGCCGCCGCACGACAACAAATTTGACGATTTCCGCCTGTACTCCGGCGTGCCCATCTTCATCAACTGGAAATCGCACCCTTACCGCGATTTCGAAGTCCTCGAGTGGTACAAACGCGTTCAGGAGGCCCAGGCCTTTTACGACGCAGAGCCAGACGAGGCCTGTCAGATCCTGTCGGGGCTGCAGCAGAAGTACGGCATTACCCACGTTGTGTTTAAATTCGATCGCACACCTCCGCCCTGTGAGCAAATGGTGGAAGTGATGGATAAAGCTCGCTACAAAATCTTCGAGGTCAGGCCCTGAAACCTATGCCCCTGCTGACGATCTTCACGGCCCCCAAACCGTTCACCAACCCCCATATTGACACCATCCAGCGCAACGCTATCCAGTCCTGGCTGCAGCTTGGCCCGGATGTCGAAGTGTTCCTGATCGGAGAAGAAGCCGGGCTGGCAGAAGTGGCCCGGGAGTTCGGGGTTACCCATCTGCCGGATGTGCGCCGCAACAGTGAAGGTACACCGCTGGTCAGCTCGATATTCGACCTGGCGCGCCAGGCATCCAGCAGCCCGCTTCTGGCCTATGTGAATGCCGACATTATCCTGCTGCCCGATTTCGTCACTGCTGCACGCCAGGTGATGAAGCAGGCAGAGCAGTTTTTGATCGTCGGTCAGCGCTGGGACCTGGATGTGCGCAGCCGGCTGGATTTCAGCCCGGGCTGGGAAGAGCGCCTGCGCACCGATCTGAATGCTCGCGGCCGGCTGCATCCCCCGGCGGGCAGTGATTATTTTATTTTCCCGCGCGCGCTGTTTACCGAAATGCCCGAGTTCGCCATCGGGCGCGCTGGTTGGGATAACTGGATGATCTACCACGCCCGTAAGCAGGGCTTTCCGACCATCGATGCCACACCGTCTATTCAGATCGTCCATCAGGATCACGATTACAGCCACCTTCCCGGTGGACGCCCGCATTACGATCTGGAAGAGTCCAGCCGCAATATGGCCCTGGCAGGTGGTTCGCAGAACATGTACATCGTCCTGGATACCGATAAGCAGTTCTCCGGCGGCCGCATTCATGCCCCCCGGCTGACTGTGCTGCGCGTCGTGCGCCGGGCTGAGCTGTGGCTGACTCCGGCAAACGGAAAGCGGCAGGGCCCGCGCTGGGCTGCCGCCCGCGTACTGCGCCGCTTCCGCCGCCGCAGAACGAAGAGCAGGCTCTGAGATGCGCGTCGGACAGAATCCTGCGAAATTTATCGACCATGTAGCCCAGCCGCAGCGGGTAACTGTGGCGGTGGTTTCTTATATCCCTTTCCTGCAGGGCTATTACGCTGAAAGCCTGCAGGTGCTGAAAGCCTGCCTGGGCAGCCTGAAGGAGAACACTTCCTATCCACACGACCTGCTGGTCTTTGATAATGGAAGCTGCGAACCGGTGCGTGACTATCTGATGGAAGCGCAGAGCAGCGGGCAGGTCCAGTACCTGGTGCTATCTGAGAAAAACATCGGTAAAGGCGGCGCCTGGAATTTTATCTTCCAGGGAGCGCCGGGCGAAATTATCGCTTATGCCGACAGCGATATCCTCTTTCGCCCCGGATGGCTCGAACGCTCCGTGGAAATCCTGGAGACTTTTCCACGCGCCGGCATGGTAACTGCCCGTCCACTGCGCACCCCGGAAAAGTTCTACACCAGCACCCTGGAATGGGCAGACCAGACACCGGACGTCAGAGTTGAGAGAGGTGACTTTATCGACTGGGAAGTGTATCGCGAGCACGTGATGAGCCTGGGGACCTCGGAACAGGAAGCCCGCGAGTGGTACAACTCGCGCCAGGACCTGCGCCTGACCTACCGGGGCGTCAGTGCACTGGTCAGTGCGGCCCATTTCCAGTTCACAGCATATAAATCTGTGCTGCAGCAGTTCCTGCCCTTTGAAATGGACCGCCCCATGGGGCAGGTGCGCTCACTCGACGAACGCATCAACGCTGCCGGTTACCTGCGGCTGACCACCTGCGAGCCCCTGGTAAAACATTTGGGCAACCGTCTGGAAGAAGCTGCTCCCACGGCCAGCCGGCCCGGGAAAAAGCTGCCTCTGTCTGCCCGTTTTCTGCATATTCCCTGGGTCAAACAGGGGCTGCTGCGGGTCTACGATTCGATTTTCAAGTTCTACTACGGGTAAACATTATTTCCTACATCCCACCCTGTACCGGAGTCATGCATGAGAACGGGTAAGAACCCCGCCAAAACCGGGATCCCAGCGTATGCCCCGCGCCAGCTTGGCGTCGCCCTGCTGGTTTATATCCCTTCACAGGAAGGTTATTTTCAGCAGTCGCTGGAAATCCTGCGCTATCAAATCGACAGCCTGTACCGCAGCACATCCCAGGAGTTTGACCTGCTGGTCTTCAACAACGGCAGCTGCCCCAACGTTGTGAAGACCCTGCAGGAGTGGTATGAAGAGAAACGGATTACGTGGCTGGTGCACTCGCAGCACAACCTGGGTAAAGCCGGCGCGTGGAACTGGATTCTGGGCAGCGTCCCCAACGAAATCATCTGCTATGCCGATTCGGATGTGCTTTTCCGCCCGGGCTGGCTGGAAGCCAGCCTGCGCATCCTGGAAGCCTTCCCACAGGCCGGGATGGTGAGCGCCCAGCCCAACTTCTTCGATGTCCTGGACGGCGAGGGCACAGCCCATTTACCTTTGCTCAACGACCCGGACTACGAATTTGGCGAGTATCTGCCGCCGGCGGAGATCATCGACGAATACTGTTTCGGCATTGGTGCCGACGAAGAACAGAGCGCGGCCTTTCACCGCAATCCCATCCCCTACATTGTCAATCGCAAGAATAATGTCAGGGCGGTGATGGGCGCCTCTCACATGCAGTTCATCACCCGTCGTGAAATTGCGCGCCAGGTCATCCCGCTGCCGGCCACACGGGCGATTTACCGTCCCGAAACCATCAGCCTGGATCGTCACATGGACCAGGCCGGTTACCTGCACCTGTCCACCCAGGAGAACTACGTCTTTCACATGGGCAACACCATTACAGATTATCTCCTGAACGAGCTCAAGACGCTGCAGGTATCACACCAACCCCTACCGCGGCCCCAGAGCCGGGCCGTTGAAAAACGTTCCCTTCACTACCGGGCGGCAGCCGCTCTCGCCCGGCGCCCGCAAATGCACAATCTGTTTAAACGCCTTTACAATTTCCTCTTTCGGGTGCTTTACACTGAAGGCTGACGAGCGACGATAATGAAAGAACTCCTTCGCGACAGCCTGGCCTGCCCGGTCTGCAGCCAGTCATTTACCACGCAGAACGACCGGCTGGTCTGCCAGGGGTGCGCTTATTCGGTTCCCGTTGAGGCGGGCAAGCCCATCTTTACCCGCCCGCCGCAGAACTTAATCCCCTCGGAGAAAATCGAACGCCGTGCGGATACCGGCACCCCCTGGCGGCAGGCGAACTGGAAATTCCTGCAGCAGCAAATTTCCCGCCTGGATGCAGACACCCTGTTTCTGGATGTAGGAGCCGGCCGGGGCGATTTTGCCTCCCTGTTTCAGAACCGGCCTTACCTGGCGCTGGACATCTACCCATATCCGGAGGTCGACTTTGTCTGTGACCTCACGCAGTGCATACCGCTGCGCCGGGGGCATTTCGGTGCCGTTGTTCTGATGAACGTGCTCGAGCATGTGTACGACAGCCGGGGCTTCTTCGGTGCACTGGCCCAACTACTCAAACCCGGCGGCGCCCTGATTGTGGCGATCCCCTTCATGGTCAAGATCCACCAGGCGCCGGTTGATTTTGTACGCTACACAGAGTTTGCACTGGAGCAGCTGGGGAAAGAGCACGGCCTGCAGATCGAAACACTGGAAGGATATTACGACCCAATATCCCTCCTTGGTGAGGGCATCAACAACTTGAGATGGTCCGTTCTGCCTGATGTACGCGGTCCACGTCACTATCTGGGGAGAGCCCTGCTGTACGGTATCCAGGGTCTGGCAAAAGGTATGTCTGCCGTGCTGGGTCCCGGGCAGTCTGTTTCGCCCCAGGGAATGCGCAGCAAGGCCCCGGTCGGATATCAGGTGGTCTACCGCCGGCCTGTAAAAGAATAGCGGCTGCTGCCGCCTGAAATTCTCTAACGAAGGAAATAAATAATCCTGAATGACCCCCAAACGAGTAATGATCAGCGCCGATCACGGCCTGGCAATTGTCTACTTCCTGCAAAGTGACCTGGTCCCAACCCTGCTGGACGCTGGTGTAGAAGTTATCCTGCTGACTGATGATTCGCTGAAGGAACAGATCACACAGCGCTTCGGCCGTCCCGGCCTGACCATCGAAGGGCTGCGGCTGCAGCAGGCCCGGTCTTATTTCCTGAAAAAAGACCCCTCCATCCAGTGGTGGCTGGATTTCTTGCGCCGGGCAGGTGCATCCAATGGTATCAACCTGGAAGCTGTAGACAGCTTTATTCGCCAGGTGGAAGCCGAGGCGCATCCACGCCGCAGGCGACTGTTCCCCCTGATGAAGGTTCTGGTGCAGGCAATGTGCCGTTCGAAGCCTCTGCGGCGGTGGCTGGTGAACCTGCAGAACCGCTACACCCCCGGAATCTACACGGACCTGCTCAGCACCTACCGGCCGGACATGGTGGTTGCCAGCACCCCGGGCTGGCGGCTGGATCGCTACCTGCTGCGTGAAGCGGCCCGCCAGGGGATACCCACGGGAGCGGTGATTGTTGGCTGGGATAACTCCAGCAGCTACAGTCTCAAAGGCGCGCCGGTCGACTGGATCACCTGCTGGTCGGAGATTCAGAAGAGCGAACTGGTGAACGGCTCCGACTGGCTGCCTGAACAGGTGAGCATTGGCGGCATCCCCTCATACGACGGCTATTTCCGGAAAGAATGGCTGATGCCCCGTGAAGAGTACTTTCGCCTGCACAACCTGGATCCCGAGCGCAAGCTGATTTCATACGCGTCCAGCTTTGTCAGTTTCTCTCCCAACATCCAGAATGTAGAAGCCCTGGCAGACCTGGTGACCAACGACCGGCTGTCTCAGCCCAGCCAGCTTCTCATCCGTCTGCACCCCAACCATTTTATGGACGTGGAGCGCTTTGCTGCCGAACGCGAGCAGATCCGCAAGCTGGCCTGCGAACTGCCACATGTGCATGTCGTCGAGCCAGTGCCGCTGGGCGGAGAACTGGGCTATTATTCCGGCGAAGATATGCCTGAAAAATCATCGATGATGGCTTATTCCGATGTTTTCACCACGGTTTATTCCACCATGGTGGTAGAAGCCAGCGTTCACGGCCGGCCGGTGGTCAGCGTATGCATCGACTCGCCAGTGGGCTGGCCGGGGAAATACACCCTGCCCCTCTCGCAGATAGGCGGCTGGCCAACCCATTCGCGCTTCCGCGAATCGGGCGCCGGTAAAGTCGCGCTGAACCGGGAGCAGCTTATCCAGGCCATCAACACCTATCTGGACAATCCGGAAGCAGACCAGCTTGCCAGGCAGCGCTTCGTCGAGCGCGAGTGCACGTTCACCGACGGCACCGCCGGTAAGCGCACCGCAGCGATTCTGCTCTCTAAGTTAGGGATCAACGATGCTCCGTAGCTTTCGAAACCGCTTTACGAAAGCCGTTCAAGTGCTGCTGAACGGCAGCGACACCAGGCAGCGTGCCGTTACGCGCCGGGATGTCCCCGCTATCACCGCAGAAGAGGTGGAAGAGGCGCGCCTCTTCTTCCCCATGGACAAATTCTTTATCTTCGGCCACGCCCGCTCCGGCACCACGCTGCTGACCCGCCTGGTGCGCGTGCACCCGGATGTGCACTGTAATTACCAGGCGCACTTCTTCACCCGCCCCCCCCTGCTCCAGGGGCTGGTGTCCGATCCGGCAGTCGCAGAATGGCTGAGGCGCCGCAGCAACCGCTGGAATCACGGGCGCGATCTCTCTCCTGTCGTACTGCGGGCAGTCGCCGATTTCATCATGGAACGGGATGCCCGCCGGGAGGGGAAGCATATCGTCGGCGACAAAAGCCCGAGCAGTCTGCTGGATGGCGAAGCGGTGCGCCTGATGTATAAGGTTTATCCCGATGCACGCCTGGTCTATATCGTACGCGATGGGCGTGATGCTGCCATCTCACACCGCTTTCAGGCATTTGTTGACCGGGAAACATCTCTGCCCGCGGAGGACAAGCGCATACGCGCCGCCTTTGTTCGGAATCCCGAGCCATTCCTGCACGGAGAGCGCTCGATCTTCACAGAGAAAGGCATTCGGCACGCTGCCGAGGGCTGGGTGCGCAACGTTACCGAGACCGAGCAGGTTGGCCGGGAGTTGTACGGCGAGCGCTACTTCACGCTGCGTTATGAAGATCTGCTGCAAAATCCCTGGGAAGAAATGTGCAAACTCTGGAAGTTCCTGGGAGCAGATATTGAATCCGCCGGGCTGGAACAGGCTCTGGCGGCGGAGATGCAGCGCAACCCGGACGCCGACTGGCAGCAGGAGAAAGCCGGTGAAATTGCCCAATCGCTGCAGAAAGGCAAACAGGGCACCTGGCGCAACCTGTTTACTGCGCGCGACCGGGAAATTTTCCACCAGACCGCCGGGGAAACACTGGCCGCCTGGGGTTACGAGATATGAAATTCCTGATCGCCGGGCTGGGGTCGATCGGACGCCGGCATTTCCGCAATTTGCTCGCCCTGGGCGAGCGTGACATCCTGCTCTACCGCACGAACCGCAGCACGCTGCCGGATGATGAGCTGCAGGGTTTCCCGGTTGAGACCGATTTCGAAAAAGCGCTGCAGCACAGGCCGCAGGCCGTGATCGTGTCGAACCCCACAGCACTGCACCTGCAGGTCGCCATCCCGGCTGCCCGTGCGGGCTGTCACCTGCTGCTGGAAAAACCCATTTCCCATACGATCGATGGAGTGGACGAGCTGGCGCATGCCGTGCAGAACAGCGGCGTACAGGTGCTTGTCGGTTTTCAATTTCGCTTCCATCCGGGCCTGCGCCAGATCGCGCAGTGGCTGGCGCAGAGAGCCATCGGTCGCCCGCTCTCCGTCCGGGCGGTTTATGCCGAGTACCTGCCCGGCATGCACCCCTGGGAAGATTACCGCCTGAGCTACAGCGCCCGGGCTGACATGGGAGGCGGTGTGGTGCGCACGCTCTGCCACCCATTGGATTACCTGCGCTGGCTGTTTGGCGAGGTGGATGAGCTGTGGGCTTTCACAGAATGCTTAAACGACTTTGAGCTGGATGTGGAAGACACGGCCGAAATCGGCCTGAAATTCGAGAGCGGTGTCATCGGAAGCGTTCACCTGGATTACAACCGGCAGCCCCCGCGGCATGACCTGGAAATCACGGGCACAGAAGGCGTGATCCTGTGGGATAATGCGGATGGCCGGGCCAGGCTGTACCGCGCCGGGAACACAGACTGGGAGACGAGTGAGCTTCCAGCGGGCTTCGAGCGCAATGATCTCTTCCTGGCGGAAATGCGCAGCTTCCTGTCCGTTCTGCGCGGCGAGAAAAAGCCCGTTTGCGATCTGGACGATGGGATCCGTTCACTTGAGGTGACACTGGCGGTCGAAGCCGCATCCCGGCAGGGCCGCGTAATCAAACCGAGGGAGTATTTCCATGCAGGTTAAAGAAGCACAACTGGCAGAAAAGCAGTTCGAGCCCGTCGAATGCATCCTCTGCGGTCCGTCCGAAACCCGCCTGATTGCCAGCACTGGCCAGTTTGGCTGGCCGGTGTATGTCTCGATCTGTAAAAACTGCGGTCTTGTGTTTCTCAACCCGCGCTGGACACGCGACGGTTACGACCAGTTTTACGAGACTGAATACGAAAAGTTTTACCGCTTCAACGAGGCCGAGGCGAAGACTAAAGAGCAGGTTAAAGCGCGCACGGTATGGAATCGGATCTTGCAGTATGCTCCCCAGGAATATCGCTCGGTGCTGGATATCGGCGCAGGACTGGGCTGGGGCCTGCATCACATCGCCAGCAATGTAAGCGGCATCCGCCTGGCAGGGATTGAGCCCTCCAATTACTGCGCCGAGCATCTGGTCAACCAGATCGGGGCCGAGCTGATTGGCCGGGACGTGGCCTCGGACTGGTACCAGAACATTGACAGCCCGTTCGACCTGGTGCTCATGCGCATGGTGCTGGAACACCTGATGAACCCCATCGAATCCTTGAAAAAGGTTCGCCAGGCAATTGCCCCGGGCGGGAAACTGTACATTGCCGTCCCCGATATGATGGAGCCCGAAGGCCCGCTGAACGAGTACTGGTTCCGCAGCGTGCACACCTATTATTATTCGAAGGCCACGCTGACGAGTATCGCTGCGCGTGCCGGTTTTAAGCCGGTCATTGTCCGTTCCGATAACTCGGAGCTGTGGGGCATCTTCGAACCCGCTGATGTACCGGTTCCTGCCCCTCTGCCGGCGGTATACCAGCAACAGATGAAAGCGCTCAACCGCTACAAACGGAAGCGATTTTTCCGCCAGCTGCTGAAGACAGCCGGGCTGGATAAAATCAGCCGTTTTATTCCCCGCTCGATCAAGGGATTGTTTCCCAAAAACCTCAAGCAGAAATTCCGGGAGCTGGTCTATCGCCATTAACCCGAATTTTCCCTTTACTTGTAACAAGGTTATCATTGATGCGTTTGAATACTCGGATGTACACCTGCTGAAGATTACATCATCCGGGGGAACTGAAAGCTTTTCATCACCACACCAGGAAAAAGCTCTTGGTTCGCAATTAAATCATCGAAGGAGAAGTTTTTAAGATGTCAGAAAGTGTTAAAGAAGCGAAGTTGATCACCCCATATGGGGGGAAGCTGGTTAATCTGGTCGTAGAAGGAGAGGAACGCCAGGAATTACTCGAGCGTTCCAGCCGGCTTCCGTCAGTTCAAATCTCATCCCGCTCACTGTGCGACCTCGAGCTGCTTGCAACCGGGGCTTTTTCGCCCCTGGATCGCTTTATGGGCAAGGCCGATTACGAACGAGTCCTGACCGAGATGCGCCTGAGCGATGGAACGCTCTTCCCTATTCCAGTAACCCTGCCGGTGGACGAAGATGCGCTGCCCAGCTGGGGCGAGGAAATCACCCTGAGCGACGCCCGCAACAACACCATCGCGGTGATGAAGATCGAAGACGTATTCCACTACGACCCCCAGCGCGAAGCGCGTCTGGTGCTCGGTACCGTCGATCCCCGGCACCCCTTAATCTCCGAGATGGTGCGCTGGGGCAAGGTTTACATCACCGGCGAGCTCAAAGTAATCGACCTGCCTCGCTATTATGATTTCGTGGAACTGCGCCGCACCCCGGCCCAGGTCCGGAAAATCCTGGCATCCATGGGCAACGAAAAGGTGGTCGCTTTCCAGACCCGCAACCCGATGCACCGTATTCATGAGGAGCTGACCAAGCGCGCCGCTGCGGAAGTGGGCGGATCGCTGCTCATTCATCCGGTGGTGGGAATGACCAAACCGGGTGATGTCGATCACTACACAAGGGTGCGCGTATATAAGGCGCTGGTTGAAAACTATTACGATGCGAATTCCTGCCTGCTCAGCCTGCTGCCTCTGGCCATGCGCATGGCCGGCCCGCGCGAAGCGCTCTGGCACGCGATCATTCGCCGCAATTTCGGCGCCACGCATTTCATCATCGGCCGTGACCATGCTGGCCCGGGTAAAGACAGCCAGGGGCGGCCGTTCTATGGCCCTTACGAGGCGCAGGCAATGATGGAGCAGTATGCCGGTGAGATCGGCGTACAGCCGGTTCCCTTCAAGGAACTGCTCTACCTGGCTGATGAGGACCGCTACGAAGAGGCCAATAAGGTGCCTGAAAACAGCAAGATCTACTCGATTTCGGGCACTCAGGTACGAGAAGAATATCTGGCGAAAGGGAAACCCCTGCCTGAATGGTTTACCCGCAAGGAAACGGCAGAAATTCTGCAGCAGATGTACCCGCCGCGTCACAAACAGGGCTTCTGCGTCTGGTTCACCGGCCTGAGCGGCTCCGGGAAATCGACTACCGCTGAAATCCTGACCTCCATGCTGCTGGAGCGCGGCCGCCAGGTGACCGTGCTGGACGGTGATGTCGTACGCACGCACCTGTCGAAAGGCCTGGGCTTCTCGCGCGAGGACCGCGACACCAACATCCTGCGCATCGGTTTTGTCGCCAGCGAAATTGCTCGCCACGGTGGTGCCGTCATTGCTGCGGCCATCAGCCCCTACCGCGCCGCCCGCAACGAAGTCCGCAAAATGATGGGCGAGGATGGCTTCATCGAGGTCTTTGTGGATACACCCATCGAGGTCTGTGAACAGCGCGATGTGAAAGGTCTGTATGCCCGGGCACGCCGCGGCCAGATCACCGGCTTTACCGGCGTCGACGATCCGTACGAGGCTCCAGTCAACCCGGAGATCACACTCTACACCGTAAACACCACACCTTACGAAAATGCGCGCAAGATTATGGCCTACCTGGAGGAGAAGGGATACATTCTACCTGCATCCCCGGCCGAAAGCCCTAACGGGCGCGTTGACGAACCTGTAGAAACCGGCGCCCAGGCCTGAGTACCTGAATCTATTCTTTCAAGCCACCACCTTTCCAGCAGTGGGCCTATTCCGCTGGAAGGTGGTGGCTTTATGCACGCTGCATCCAATCCATGTCGCAAACGTTAAAATCTTTTGATCTTCACGGCCGTGTCGCTGTGGTTACCGGCGGCGCTGGTCTGCTGGGCCGGCAGTTCTGCCAGACGCTGGCGGAAGCAGGGGCTCAGGTCGTTGTGGCGGATCTCAACGCAGACAGCACCGCTCAGGTCGCGACTGAGATCAACCGCCTGTGCGCCCAGGGCGAATCCATATCTGCAGCTGGCCTCCCCACAGATGTTTCCTCCAAAGATTCGGTTCAGGCCCTGGTAACCGAAACCCTGAAGCGGTTCGGCCGGCTGGATATCCAGGTTAACAGCGCCGCGCTTGATCCAAAATTTGACCCGCAGAACCTGGGCAAGGATGTCGATCACGGCGGAGACGGGGCTTTTGAAACCTACCCTCTGGAAGCCTGGAACCAGGCCCTGCAGGTCAATCTCACCGGTATGTTTTTGTGCTGCCAGGCCGCCGTTCGGCCCATGCTGCAGCAGGGGCGCGGGGTTATCATCAACATCTGCTCCATGTACGGCCTGGTCGGGCCAGACCAGCGCCTGTACCAGCGCCCCGGACAGCCGCCGCAGTTTAAGCCCGTTTATTATTCGGTCACCAAAGCCGGCGTTATCGGTCTGACCCGCTATCTGGCCGCTTATTACGCAGGAAAAAATATCCGCGTCAATGCCCTCACACCCGGCGGCGTTTATAACAATCACGACCCCGAATTTGTCCAGGCCTATTCTGCACGCGCCATTCTGGGCCGCATGGCCCATCAGGACGAAATGAATGGAGCGCTGCTCTTCCTGGCATCTGATGCATCACAATATATGACCGGCGCCAACCTGGTGGTCGACGGCGGCTGGACCGCATGGTAAATACAATGAGCGAAGTTCTTGCCCTCATTCCCGCCCGGGGCGGCTCGAAAAGCATTCCCCGCAAAAATATCCGTCCTTTTTACAGGCATCCCCTCATCGCTTACAGCATCGCCGCTGCGAAAGCGGCTGAGACGGTCACCCGTGTGGTGGTTTCCACCGATGATGAGGAAATCGCAGCCGTGAGCTGTAAATATGGGGCCGAAGCGCCTTTTATCCGCCCTGCAGAGCACGCCGGCGATCAAACGCCCGACCTTCCGGTATTCGAGCATGCGCTGCGCTGGTTGGAAGAGCACGAAGGCTACCGGCCTGATATCGTGGTTCAACTGCGCCCGACCTCCCCACTGCGGCGGGTCGCGCATATCGATCAGGCTGTGAGACGCCTGATCGAAACCCCCTCCGCCGATTCGGTGCGCACCGTGTGTGTACCTTTCCAGAATCCATTCAAAATGTGGCGCATCGGACCGGATGGTTTCATGCGGCCGCTGCTGGAGACCGAATTTAAGGAACCCTACAATATGCCGCGCCAGGCCCTGCCTGAAGTCTACTGGCAGACGGGTTACGTTGATGCTGCCTGGACGGACACCATTCTCAAGAAGAAATCCATGACAGGCGACCGGATCCTGCCTCTGGTGATCGATCCGAGCGAATGGATCGATATTGATTCGCCTGACGACTGGCGCCGGGCTGAGCGCCTGCTGGAGAACGGCGAGATTAATCTCGCCGACCTGGGGTTTGAGGTAAGATAGGACCTGCCCCTGGTTCGGCTTGAGATGCTGGAATGTGTCTGAACTCCCCGAAAGAACCTGTTGACACTGGAGGAACATCCATGCCCGTGATTAAAATCGGCGACCGGCTCGTAGGCGACGGTCAGCCTACCTACATCATCGCCGAGATCGGCGTAAACCATAACGGAATCCTCGACCTTGCCCTGGAACTGATCGACGTTGCTGTAGATGCCGGGGCGGACGCCGTTAAATTCCAGAAAAGGACTCTGGAGAAGATTTACCCGAAGAAATATCTGGAAAACGCAAATTCAGGTGAAAAGAACCTGCGTTATCTACTGCCCCTTCTGCAGCAGGTGGAACTTCCCGATCACGCATACTATAAGATCGTGGAACACTGCCAGAAACGGGGGATCACCTTTCTGTGCTCAGCCTTTGACCCCGAGAGCGCCGATTTCCTCGACGAACTCGGGGTGCCGGCTTACAAAGTAGCATCGGCAGACCTGACCAACCTGCCGCTTCTCGACCACCTGGTGAAGAAGAATAAACCGCTCATCCTCTCCACCGGTATGTCGCGCATCGAAGAAGTTGACATTACGGTCAATTTCCTCAAAGAAAGGGGCGCGGAGTTTGCCCTGCTGCACTGCAACAGCACTTACCCCGCCGCTTTCGAGGACATCAACCTGCGGTTTATGGACCGGCTGCGGATGTACGGCGTACCCGTGGGTTATTCAGGGCACGAGCGCGGCATCGCTGTTTCGACCGTCGCTTCTGCGCTGGGCGCCAGCATTATCGAGCGTCACCTCACCCTGGACCGTACCATGGAGGGGCCCGACCACGCCGCCAGCCTGGAACCACAGGGTTTCAAGAAAATGGTGCGCGATATCCGGCAGGTGATGGAGGCCCTGGGTACCGGTGAGGAAAAATTTTTCTCACGTGGAGAGATCCTCAACCGCGAGGCGCTGGGGAAGAGCCTGGTGGCCGCCCGCAAGATTGAACCCGGCGAAGTGATCACAAGCGACATGATCGCTGTTAAAGGGCCTGCGCTGGGTCTCTCACCGCAAAACTACACCCGCCTGCTCGGGCGCACAGCAACACGCACGATCAATGAGGACGAACCTTTCCTCGACCGCGACCTGGGTATCGAGATCAAAATCGACACCGAGCACACGCTGCCGATGGATTACGGGTTCACCGTCCGCTTTCGCGATTACGAAGAAATGCTGGCGTATAAGCCCCGTCTGCTGGAGTTCCACTTCACCGATCAGGACCTGGATGAGCATTACGACGGCCGCGATCACGACATGAAGCTGGTGGTCCACGCGCCCGAGTTCTGGGACCGCACGCTGGTCGATCTGTGCTCCCTGGATGAACGCCAGCGCAGAGGATCGGTAGATTTAATGCAGAAATCCATCGATCTGACCCGCGAGATGGCGCCCCATTTTATCGGAAAGCCCAAAGTGGTTATCCACCCCGGTGCGATGAGCCTGGACCATCCAATCACAGACAAAGAGCGGCTGTATGACAACCTGCGCCGTTCGCTCGAGGAAATCGACAGCGAAGGTGTGGATCTGCTCCTGGAAAACCTGCCGCCGCGCCCCTGGTATTTCGGCGGGCAGTGGTTGACCAATGCATTCATGGATGCCTGCGAAATTCGCGATTTCCTGGAGCCGCTCGGGCTTGGTTTTTGTTACGACACCTCGCATCACAAGCTGTACTGCAACTGGGCCCACGTCGATTTCTACGAGCAAGTCAAGGTCTTCCTGCCCTTTATCCGCCACCTGCACTTATCCGACGGTGCCGGCCTGGATGGAGAGGGGCTGCAGATCGGAGAAGGCGCCATTGATTGGGTGCACTTCTTCCGGGTGCTGGGCGATTATCATGGAACGATGATCCCCGAGATCTGGAGAGGGCACCAGCGCCAGGGAGAGGGATTCCTGATCGCAATCCAGCGGCTCTCCAGGGCATACTTCGAGGCGCATAATTCTGAATAGGAAGGTGAGGAGCAGCCTGCTGCAGGCTTCCTCCCATTCGGATGGCTGAACATAAAAACGTCATTACTCGTTTACAGACCCGCATCGCAGACTGGCAAAACATACGACGAATCCGCCGGGTGGCCAGTCAGGTCGCCGCAAACGCCCGGCCTGCGACCGGGCAGCAGCCTGTCATCTTTTTCAATGCCTCTGCCCGGCTGGAAGGCTTGAGCCAGAATGCTGCCTTTTCTTTGCTCAGCAGCTGGAGTCTGCGTCTGGCCGGCGTCCGGGTGATCCATTTCGTCAGCAGGGCGGGGATGAGCCGCTGCGTGCTGGGTACGAACCGCAGCGACTTCTCGAAAGAACCGCCCTGTGAGCGCTGCTACGCGCAGTCGGATCTCATTTACAGCGGCGCTGAGCGACGTGAATTCACCTTCCAGCGCGATCCGCATCTGGAGGCTGCACTGCAGGGGCTATCGCTGGACGAACTGAGCCGCTTTGAATATCCCCTGCCCTCTCTTCCAGAGGGATCCCCCGGGATTCCGCTCGGGGAGCTGATCATCCCTTCGATGCGCTGGGTCCTCCGCCGCCATCACCTTCCGGATGACGAACCCACTCGCTTTCTCTTCCGCGAGTACATCCTCTCCGCCTACCACGTCGCCCGTGAATTTCTGGCTTTAGTCCAGGAAGTAAACCCGGCCGCGGCTGTCGTGTTCAACGGGATCATGTATCCGGAAGCCACGGTGAAATGGGTCGCCCGGCAGAGCGGAGTGCGGGTGATCACACATGAGATCGGCTTTCAGCGTTTCTCCGCCTTTTTCACGGAGGGCGAAGCAACGGCCTATCCACTGCACATTCCGGATGAATTCGAACTTTCGGATGTGCAGAATCAGCGGCTGAACGACTATCTGGAAAACCGCTTTCAGGGTAAATTTACGATGGCTGGTATCCGCTTCTGGCCCGAAATGCGCGGGCTGGATGATGACTTCCTGAAGCGGGCTGCACAGTTTAAACAGATCGTACCGGTTTTTACCAATGTTGTGTTCGATACCAGTCAGGTGCATGCGAACACCGTTTTTCCGGACATGTTCGCCTGGTTGGATCTGGTTTTAGAGGTGATCCGGTCTCATCCCGAAACCCTGTTCGTCATCCGCGCCCATCCGGATGAGATGCGCCCGGGAACGCGCAAGAAGAGCAACGAATCGGTACAGGAGTGGGTTGAACGAAACGGCGTCAGCGAACTGCCCAATGTCGTCTTCATACCTCCAACCGAATACATCAGTTCTTATGAGCTGATCTCTAAAGCCAGATTCGTGATGGTTTATAACTCCTCCATAGGCCTGGAGGCGTCCCTGCTGGGGGTTGCAGTTGTTTGCGGTGGAAAAGCCCGCTACACACAGTACCCGACGGTCTACTTTCCGTCAACGGCCGATGAGTACCGCCGCACGGTTGAAACCTTTCTCAATACGACGGCAGGGGTGGAACAGGGCCAACCGATCCCAGCCCCGGAAGAATTCCAAAGAAACGCGCGGCGCTTCCTGTACTATCAGTTCTTCCGGGCTTCACTGCCTTTCAGCGATTACCTCGAATCCCACAACGTACCGGGATTTGTGCGACTACGCTCTTTCTCCTGGCAATGCCTGCTTCCAGAAAATTCGCCGGCTTTGCAGGTTATCACCGCAGGGATCCTCGGTAAGGATCCAGACCAGAACGCTACCTTTCTGTTAGGAGATGAAGATGGCCCCCTCCACCCCACCCAGGCGAGAGATCATTGAGTTGTTGTCTGTGGACCTGCTGGACCAGCACCGGCCGCTGGTGAACCGCCTCAGGAATCTGGCAAAATCACTGAATCTTGAATTTGGCTGGCATTATTTACTGGATTTAGTCTGGATCATCAACCAGTTGGGCGATGTGAAAGGCAAACACATCATGGATGCAGGAGCCGGCACAGGTCTGCTGCAGTGGTACCTGGCCGACCAGGGAGCCAATGTGATCAGTGTCGACCGGATCAGCCGCGCCTGGCTGCCTATTCGCTTCCGCAACAGATTTCACGTGAAGGGTCTGCGCAGGCAGGACCTGGAACCAACCGCTTCCGTATTTCAGCGCAATTTTCGTGGACCGGGCAGTCCACGGGTCAGGATCGTCCGGCAGTTGCAGGATATTATCGGCGCCATGGAATGGCGGCGCAGCCCGGGCCGTGTAACCATTTACAACCAGGATCTACAGAATCTGAGTGATATCCCTTCCAACTCACTGGACGCCGTCGTCGCTGTCTCTGCCCTGGAACACAATTCCCCTGAAAACCTGGAACGGGTGGTAGCTGAATTGATGCGCGTTCTTAAACCTGGCGGGATCCTGGCTGCCAGTCTGGTTGCGGCACGCGATCAGGACTGGTGGCATGAACCGTCCAGCGGCTGGTGTTATACCGAAAACAGTTTGAGAAACCTCTTCCACCTGCCGCCTTCCACCCCTTCCAATTACGACCGCTATGACGCTTTCTTCCAGGGTATCCGGGAATCCAGAGAACTGCGCGATCATCTGGCCCGCTTTTATTATCAATCGGGCAATAACGGAATGCCCTGGGGCCGCTGGGATCCGCAGTATATCCCCGTAGGGGTGTGTAAGGTGAAAGAAGCCGTCAGAATAGAGCAGGCAAAACCCGAAATTGATGTATTCTCTGCAGGAGCAGTAGTTGAATGAATGAGAAAGATAAGCTTACCGAGCGCGTGCGCAGTCTGCTGGCTGAAGCATTCGATGTGCCGGTAGAGGAAATATCAACTGAACTGGCATTTGGCGACCTGCCGCAGTGGGACTCTCTGGGCCATATGGAGGTCATGGTGCGCCTGGAGGAACAGTTCGGTGTTGAAATCAGCGCAGAAACGATTGCCGAACTGATCAGTGTCGATGCGATTTGCAGCTATCTGGAGGCGCGCCTGCATGTCTGATCCAATCAGTGCCCTCATCAACCTGCAGTTTTCACCCGCGGTGCCCATCCCCGAGCACCTGGTTGGCGAGGTACAGTCTAAGCTGGCCTATGTCGATGAGGCCATCCGCAGCGCACGGATCGCCCCGAGCGGTGACCAGATCACTCTGGAAATCCAGGAAGGCGCAGCCAACCGGCAGGATGCAATCCAGGAAAAAGTGCAGCGGGTCGTTCATTCCATGGTTAAAGGCGCCTTTAAACCGAAAATCCAGGTGCTGGAAGATCACCTGGACCGGCCGGTTATTTTTGACCGCGACCCGATGGAAGAGCTGGCTGCACGCGGAGAGGTCAGCCAGGAAGCAGATGGGATCTTCAGCCTGGGCCCCATGCTGACCCGCCTGATCGCCTATTTCGAGGGTCATTTCGAGCACCTCGCAGCCACTTTCGAGGCCGTCCCATACCGTTTCCCCACACTCATCCCGGCCCGCTATCTCGAGCGCGTCAATTACTTTCGGTCCTTCCCTCATTCCCTGACCTTCGTTACCCACCTGCGGGAAGACCTGGACGCGATCGACCATTTTGCGCTGCACGCCGCCTGCGACGAGCATGGGCTCAATGTACCGGCAGAATCCTTCTCCCGGATTAAGACGCTGCTCTCGCCAGCGGTTTGCTACCATCTCTACTTCACCCTGGCAGACAGCACCCTGCAGAGCGGAAGCCTGGCTGCGACTGCGGTCGGCAACTGCTTCCGGTACGAATCCAGCAACCTGGCATCCCTCGAGCGCCTGTGGAACTTCACCATGCGTGAGGTCATTTTTGTCGGCTCGAAGGATTATGTGCTCGAGAACCGGGAGATTGCCCGCCAGCGCATGATGCCCGTTCTTGAAGAACTGGGGCTGGCTTACCGGGTCGAAAGCGCCACTGATCCTTTCTTTGTCGGGGAATTCCGCAAACAGGCAGCCTTCCAGAGCGCCTTCCAGCTCAAGTTCGAGATTCGCGCCCGGCTGCCTTTCAAAGACTCCACCCTGGCGGTAGGCTCCTATAATTACCACCAGGACTTCTTCGGACGCCACCTGAACATCCAGCTCCCCGATGGATCCCCTGCACACACCGGGTGCGTGGCCTTCGGTCTGGAACGCATGGCCTTTGCCTTCCTGGCGCAGTACGGTCTGGATTCTGAAAACTGGCCATCCAGCGTAAGACAGGCTGTCAATGGGTGACATTATCTGCCGCTTCGCTGCCGAAGAGGATCTGCCCCGCGTGGCCGAGCTGTACGAGCAGCTTGACGCGTACTTCCGCACGCTGAGCTACAACTTTCCTCGTATGGACCAGGTCGGTCAGCTCTGGGTTGATTCGTTTCGCCGCACGCTCGGACGTTTCAGCATTCTGGCGGTGGCTGAACAGGACGGCGAGCTGGTCGGGTTTGCTCTCAGCCGCATCAAGCGCGTGGCGCCTTACCTGGGCGGAATGCTCGTCGGTGAATTAAGCGA
>JAAYXE010000131.1 GCA_012516075.1 Chloroflexota bacterium
AAGAACTGCAGCAGATTACCGTCGGCGAACGCAGACACCACAACGCTCCCATCATCCTCGTCGACTACGACCCCGATTGGCCGCGCATGTTCGAGCGCGAGGCTGCGCGCATCCGCTCCGCCCTCGGCGATATAGCCCTGCAGATCGAACACGTCGGCTCGACCTCTGTGTCCAGGCTGTGCGCCAAACCCATCATCGACATCCTGCTGGTTGTAGCGGATTCGGCCGATGAGCCGGCCTACGTCCCCGCCCTTGAAGCAGCTGGCTGCACCCTGCGGATCCGCGAACTGGATTGGTATGAGCACCGCCTTCTGAAGGACCCCGGTGAAGCCGTCAACCTGCATGTGTTCTCGACCGGCGCCGGTGAGATCGAGCGTATGCTGCGCTTTCGCGACCGCCTGCGCTCCAGCCCGGCGGATCGCGACCGCTACGCTGCTGAAAAGCGCAAATTGGCCCGGCGCAGGTGGAGACATGTGCAGCACTACGCCGACGCCAAGACAGCCGTAATCCAGGAGATCATGAACAGGGCAGAGTAGTATAATCATCCCAACCCATACAGGAGAAAACCCATGACACAGGAACATCCCTCGCAGCAGCCCTGGCAGCCGCCGGAGGGCTTCCAGATGGTCGAATCTGCGCTGGAAGGCATCACCGTTTTCGCCCCCGTGCAGGAGCAGAGCCCGGAAGAAGCCCCGCGCACCTACATCTGCCCGCAGTGCGGCGCCTCCACCCGCTTCGACGCGGCTGCCGGCGGCGTGGCCTGCGAGTACTGCGGCTACACCGCCCCGGTCGAGGGCCAGGAGGTTGGCCGCCAGGCCGCCGAAAATGAATTCACACTCGAGACCGTCAGCCTGGCCGAAAGAGGCTGGGGCACGGAGCGGCAGGAGCTGCACTGCGAACAGTGCGGCGCCAACATGACCCTGGAACCGGGGGCGCTCACCGCCACCTGCCCGTTCTGCGCTTCCAACCGGGTCAACGTACACCCGGCCCCGGTGGACGTCCTGCGCCCGCGCTATCTCGTCCCCTTTAAAGTTTCGCCCGAACAGCTCCAGAAACCGGTGCAGGAATGGCTCGGCAGAGGCTGGTATCACCCCGCGGAGCTGAAGACCTCGGCCTCGCTCGCGCGCTTTAACGGTATCTACCTGCCTTTCTGGACCTTCGACACCATCATCACTGCCGACTGGACAGCCGAAGTGGGCTACGAACGCCAGGAGCGCTACTACGATGCCAGTTCCAAGGAATGGAAGACGCGCACCGTGATCGACTGGCGCTGGGAAAACGGCCGTGTGACCCTCAATATCGACGATCTGCTGTTCTGCGCCAGCCAGCGGGTCAGCCCTGTGCTGCTCAAACGCATCGGTTCTTTCAATCTCGAAGATTTAGTTTCTTACCAGCCCGATTTCCTGGCCGGCCTCCAGGCCCAGGCTTACGACATCACCCTGACCGACGCCTGGGAACAGGCCAAAACGGATTTGCGTGAACGTGCCCGCCAGGCCTGCTACGACGATATTCCCAGCCGTCATGTGCGCAACTTCTCTATGACCGCCGACTTCGGCGATGAGACCTGGCGCTACGTCCTGCTCCCGGTGTATCTCACCACCTATCACCTCCAGGGGCGTACCTTTCAGGTTATGGTGAACGGGCAGACCGGGGTAGTCGCCGGTCAGAAGCCTGTCGTCTGGTGGAAGGTCAGGCTCGCCATCGCTGCCCTGCTGCTGCCCGGCCTGATCCTGCTGCTCCTGAGCCTGTTCTCTGTGTTCGGTGAGAACCAGTCGATGCTGCTCATTATTGGCATACTGCTTTTCGCTGGCGGTGTGGTCTTCTCGGCAAGGCTGTACGGCCAGGCTGCTGCTTCGGAGGCCGCTTAATGGACACCGTGCCTGCTTCCTCGAACTCCGTCGTTGTTGCCCCACAGTCCTCCGCCTGGGACACCCACCTTCAGCCAGCCGGCTGCAGTAACTGCCGCCAGGCCTTTCTGGTTCCGGCCGGACGCCTGGGCGAGAGCTGTCCCGTTTGTGCCCGGGCTGCTCTGGAGCCCCAGCCAGCCGTTCTCCAGCCGCGCCCGCCAGAGCGCATCCTTCCTTTTACCCAGGAGCGTGCTGCAGTTCGATCTCACCTGGATGCCTTTATCCAGCCCGTATGGTTCAAACCGCCAGACCTTAATGTGGACCGCCTTATGGAACGCCTGACCGTCGTGTACTGGCCCATGTGGCTGGTTGACGCCACGCTGGACGGTTCCTGGCAGGCCGAGGTGGGATTCGACTATCAGGTAAAAAGCTCACAGGAGTCCTTTCGCAGCGGCAGCTGGGTATCGCAGGAGGTTGTGGAGACCCGGGTGCGCTGGGAGCCACGTGTGGGGCAGATCCGGCGCCGCTTTGAAAACATCGTCACGCCGGCCCTGATGGATCACAATGCGCACCTGGAGAAAACCGGTCCGTATCAACTCGACGTCTCTCAGCCCTTCGAAAGTGAGGATATCGAGGGCGCTGTACTGCACCTGCCCGATATGCAGCCAGAAAACGCCTGGCCCATCGCCCGCGACCAGTTCGTCTCGGCTGCTGCCAGGGACTGCCAGACAGCAGCCGCCGTTAAGCACCTGCGTGAGTTCTCGCTGCAGGTCGAATACAGTGACCAGAACTGGACGCAGCTTCTGCTGCCGCTGTACACCACCCGCTACGTGGACGATGAAGGGCAGCAGCACCCCATCTGGATCAACGGCCAGACGGGTAAAGTATACGGCGTGCGCATGGCCTCGCAGAAGCAGGGCCAGAAATGGGGCCTGATCTCTCTGGGCGCCGCGCTGCTGGTCTTTATTTTCTCACTGCTGCTCACGGGGTTGGGCGCCGTGCTGCCTCCGGCGGCCGCGCTGGGCGGGCTGTTCGTGCTCGTCTCCGCCGGCCTGCTGCTGACCGCCGCGGTTCTGGCGCTCTGGCCCTGGCAGTGGAACCGCAGCCAGCCGGATTCGTGAGTGCCTCACCCGCTCCCAGGCGCGCAGCCCAGTGGGGAAGTACAATAGTATTAGCCGGTTTCTGCGTACCAGCAACAACAGCCTGACCGCTGCGAGCATGGATTTCCAATCCGGTTATAATGCACCATCTTCAGGGAGCCTGCCGCTTCAAAGGCAGTCTTCCTGCAAAGGGGTATCAATTGGCCAATTTCAAAACCACCACCCAGACCTCAGCCGGCGGTGTCGTCTTCCGGCAGGGACAGGGCCAGCTGGAAATCGCCCTTATCTCCGTCGGTGAGGACGGCCGCTGGCAGCTGCCCAAGGGCCTCATCGGCGCGCAGGAAGCGCCTGAAGCCGCTGCCCTGCGCGAAGTGCGGGAGGAGACAGGGCTGCACGCCGAAAACCTGGGGCTGATCGACGAGATCGAATACTGGTTTTTCACGCGCGCTCAGGGAGAGCGCGTGCGCGTGCACAAACGCGTCCTGTTCTACCTGATGCGCTTCCTTTCGGGCAGCACAGATAACCACGACTGGGAGGTCAACGAAGCACGCTGGGTGGAAATCGACGCCGCCGTGCAGATGCTCGCCTTTGAAAGCGAGAAAAAGGTCGTCACCCGGGCGCGTGAGCTCATCCTGGCCGGTCCTGCTGACCCGGAAGAGACCTCCCGGGGCTGAACCTTCTCGGGACCCGATTCCCCCGCTTGACGCTGTCCCCATTGTGATTTATATTAGAAATCTATTTCGACATTGTTTACCCTCTTTAATAGATCATTTATTCAACTGTTGAGTAAGCGAAGGATATACAGGAAACGGGGGACAATCGCTCTCAAAGGGATGCGCGATCTTAACTCCCAGCAGGAACGAAAATGAATCGACTGGCCGCGTGCCTTTCTAGAATCGATAACCGCGAATGACGAATGCATTATCTTCTTTTGACGAAACGCGCCTGCAGCAGGTTGAAAGCGAACTCAAGAACCGCCTGCGCCAGCAGGCCGCGCTTGCCGACCTGGGTCAGCGTGCGCTGTCCGCACAGGATCTGGATACGCTGCTGAGCGAAACAGCGGAACTGGTCCGCACGGTGCTGGAAGCCGATTACAGCAAGATCCTGGAGCTGCTTCCCGGGGAACAACATCTGCTGCTGCGGGCAGGCAGCGGCTGGAAGCAGGGACTGGTTGGCAAAACCCTGTTGCCCGCAGGAGCCGGTTCACAGTCCGGCTACATCCTGCAGCAGGATGAACCGGTGATCGTCAGAGACCTGCCCCGGGACCACCGCTTTACCGGCCCCCAGCTGCTGCTCGACCACCAGGTCGTCAGCGGCATCAGCGTGATCATCCGCGGCGTCCCGCAGCCTTTCGGCGTCCTCGGGGTGCATACCCGCAGCTACCGCGAGTTTACATCCGACGACGCGCATTTTCTGCAGGCCGTGGCGAACGTGCTGGCCTCGACGATCCAGCGCTTCCGCACCGAACAGGAACTGCGCTACTCGCGCGATGAGTTAAGCGTGATTCTACAGGGGCTGGCAGAAGGGGTTTTCGTGCAGGAGCCGGGCGGCCGGCTGGTATATGCCAATGATGCGGCCGCGCAGGCCCTGGGTTATCCTTCTGCTGCAGAGCTGCTGGCTGCCCCGCGCGAACAGGTGCTGGCGCGCTTCGATCTCTATGACGAATCGGGCCGCCCTTTCCCGCTGGAGAAGCTGCCCGGCCGCGTTGCCCTGCAGGAAGGCCGCTCATCCTCGGTGACCCTGCGCATCTATGACCGCGCCCGCGGCCAGGAGCGCTGGTCGCTGTTGCGCGCCACCCCGGTGCTCGAGCCCGGCGGCCGGACGCGCCTGGCGATCACCAGCTTCAAAGATATCACTGAGATCAAGCGTATTGAGCTGGCGCAGCGCCTGCTGGCCGAGGCCGGCAGCCTGCTGTCCTCATCCCTCGACGATACACAGACGCTGGCCAATGTCGCCCGCCTGGCCGTCCCGCAGTTCGCCGACTGGTGTTCGATCCACATCGTCGACGAAGGACAGCGCGTCCGCAGCCTGGTCACCGCGCACGCCGATCCCCAGAAGGTTGCACTGCTCAATGAAATCGAGAGCCGCTACCCAGCCGACCCGGAGGCGCAGATGGGTGTGGTGCGCGTGCTGCGCACCGGAAAACCCGAGTTTTACCCTGAAATCACCCTGGACTTATTAAAATCAACCGCCCGGGACGCACAACATTTCGATATGCTCAGCCAGTTAGGGCTGACCTCGGCTATCATCCTGCCGCTCGTGGCGCGCGGCCGCACACTGGGCTCGCTCTTACTCATGTGGGCCGAATCCGGTCACCACTATACGCAGGATGATGTGGCACTGGCGGAAGAGATCGCGCGCCGCGCCGCCCTGGCGATCGACAACGCCCGCCTGTTTAAAGAGGTCCAGGCGGCGAAGGAAGAGTTAGAGACTGCCGTCGCACGCCGCACCGCACAGCTTCAGACCCTGGTGACCAAGCTGCGCAGCGAGATCAACGAGCGCAAGAAGGCGCAGGAGGCCACCCGCAACAGCGAGACGCTGCTCGAACGGATCTTTGAATCGGCTCCCGATGCCAGCGTGATTTTGAACGCAAAGGGTGAGATTGTGCGTGTCAACCAGCAGGTCGAAACCCTTTTTGGCTATACGAAGGAGGAGCTCGTCGGACAGAGCCTCGAGATCCTGCTCCCCGAGCGCTACCGCACTCTGCACATCCGCCACCGCGAAATTTATTTCCGCGACCTGCGCACCCGCCTGATGGGCGCCGGGCTGGACCTCTACGGCCGCCACAAAGACGGTACCGAGATCCTGGTGGATATCATGCTCAGCCCTGTGAAAACCGAAGAGGGCACCCTGGTGATCAGCGCCATCCGCGATGTCACCGACCGCAAACGCATGGAGGCCGAGCTGGAAGAACTCCACCGCCGCCTGATCGACAGCCTGGAGACCGAACGTCTGTTGATCGCCCAGGATCTGCACGACGGCCCCATTCAGGATCTGTACAGCCTGCAGTACCAGCTCAACGCCATCGCCCAGGATGAGGAAGCCGCAAAGCTCACCCGGCAGGACCTGTCATCGCTGAACGCTCTGGTCCAGCAGGTGGTCAGCCAGCTGCGTGAGATCTGCGGCGAGCTGCGCCCGCCGGCCCTGGCTCCCTTCGGCCTGGAAAAAGCAATCCGGGCGCACATGGAATCCATTGCCGCTGCGCACCCCGATCTAAAGGTTATTCTGGATTTGATGCCCGACGGGCAGATGCTGCCCGAACGCATTCGTCTGGGTCTGTTCCGTATTTACCAGCATGCCATCAGCAACGTCATCCGCCATGCCCAGGCCAGCAGTGTGATCGTCCAGCTCAAAATCGATGAGAACGAACTGCGGCTCGTGATTCAGGATGACGGCTGCGGTTTTGAACTTCCGGCCCGCTGGATCGACCTGGCCCGTAAAGGTCATCTGGGTCTGGTGGGGACCATCGAGCGGGCAGATGCGATCGGCGGCAGGATCAGCATCGAGTCCAGCCCCGGTGAGGGGACTCGCGTCGAGATCATCCTGCCGCTTCCCGTGGGCAGCGATTCCCCTTAATCACGCTGCCTTCTCTGCGGAGCCAGCCACCGCCATTTTCTCCTTGTACTTCTCCCAATCTTCATCGCTCAGCAGGGTGACCACCCGGAAGCCTTCAGCATAGGCCATTTCCTTCCCTTTGCCCCGTTCTGCAGCCCAGGATTTGATCATCTCCTCCGGATCCCAATCCTTCATCTGGCTCTTATGGGCGCGCAGGGCAGCGATTTTAATGTCGATGGTGGATTCGATGTTGACGTGTTCATCCGCATTGGGTTCCCAGGTGGTCACATACACCTTGCGCGGCTTATGGGCGCGCAGCCCTTCGGCTTCCAGCTCCTGGAACAGGTTGGGCTGCCCGGCGGCAGGGAACGTCGCGTCCAGGGCTGCCGTCGCCGCGGCGCGGTGGTCGGGATGGTTGATGTAGTCGCTTCCCGCCCAGACCACGGTCGGATCGCTGGTGACCACCACTTCCGGGCGGAAGCGCCGGATCTCGCGCACCAGTTTCTTGCGCAGCTCGAGGGTGGGCTGCAGCAGGCCGTCGGGTTCGCGCAGGAACACAATCTCGGTCGCACCGATAATTTCCGCTGCGGCACGCGATTCGGCCTCCCGGATCTCAGCGGCCCGCTCGCGGGTCATTCCCGGCTCGTCGATGCCCACATCCCCGCTGGTGCACAGCACCAGCGAAATACGGGCGCCGGCGCGCGCCCAGCGCGCCAGTGTGCCTGCACAGCTAAACTCGATATCATCCGGATGGGCGGCGATCGCCATGGCACTTTCGGGGATGTATGTCATCTTGCCCTCCTATCGATAAAGTGTTGATTTCGGTTATTGACCTGCCAGCTGCCGGTCGACCAGCCTCAGGTTTTCATACTTTCTTTGGCTTTCTTGGTCAGTTTGCCGCGCTCCTCGGTATCCAGGATGCGCTTGCGGATGCGGTAAGCCACCGGGGTCACTTCGAGCAGCTCGTCATCCGCCAGGTACTCGATGGCTTCGTCCAGGCTCATCTGGCGCGGCGGCGTCAGGCGGATTTCCATCTCGCCGCGCGCGGCGCGCATATTGGTCAGGTGCTTTTTGCGGCACACGTTGACCGCCAGGTCGCCCGGGCGCTGGTGCTCACCGACCACCATGCCCTCGTATACCTCCACGCCTGGCCCGTAGAACAGCGTGCCGCGCTCCTCGGCGTTCTTCAGTCCATACGCCGTGGTCACGCCCGGCTCCCACGCCACCAGAGAGCCGGTGGAGCGCGAGGCGATGCTGCCCGCCATAGGCAGGTAGCCGTGGAAGATGGTGTTCATCACGCCGTTGCCGCGCGTCGCGGTCAAGAACTGGTAGCGGAAGCCAAGCAGCCCGCGTGTCGGCGCCAGGTAGGTCAGGCGCACGGTGCCGTCGGCGGTATCCTGCATGTCCATCATCTGCCCCCGGCGCCCGCCGAGCATCTCGACCACAGTGCCCACCGTGTCGGGGCTGGTCTCGATATACACCTCTTCAAATGGCTCCAGCGTCTCGCCGTTCTCGCTCTGCTGGAAGATGACCTCTGGCCGTGAGACCTGAAATTCATACCCTTCGCGGCGCATGGTCTCGATCAGGATGGCCAGGTGCAGTTCGCCGCGCCCCGAGACCAGGAAGGTGTCTGCGCTCTCGGTCTCGGCCACGCGCAGGGCCACGTTCGAGCGCAGCTCCGAGAAAAGCCTTTCACGCAGCTTGCGCGAGGTGCCCCAGCGCCCTTCGCGCCCGGCAAAAGGTGAGGTGTTGACCCCGAAGGTCATGCGCACGGTGGGTTCTTCGACGGTGATGGGCGGCAGTGCGACCGGATGCTGCGGGTCGGCCAGAGTCTCTCCAATGGCGATGCCTTCCAGCCCGGCCAGCGCGATGATCTCGCCGGCCTGAGCGCTCTCCACCTCCACGCGCTCCAGCCCCTGGTGCACATACAGATAGCGCGCCCGTTCCGCCAGCACCTCGCCGCTCAGCGTGATGCGGGCAAGCGGGTCGCCGGCGTTCAATTTGCCGGAGAAGATACGCCCCACCGCGGTCACGCCCCGGTATTCGTCGTATCCCAGCGTGGTCACCAGCATCTGCAGCGGGGCGTCCAGTTCCACCACCGGCGCGGGGATGTAGCGCAGGATGGTCTCAAAAAGCGGCTGCAGGTCGGGGCCCAGCTCAGACGTGTAACCTGCCTGGCCTTTCACCGCGTTGGCATACACCACCGGAAAGTCGGCCTGCTCATCGCTGGCCCCCAGGGCAATAAAAAGGTCGAAGGTCTGGTTCAGCGCCCGGTCCGGGTCAGCGTCTTTACGGTCGACTTTATTGATTACCACGACCGCCCGGTGGCCCATTTCGAGCGCTTTCTTGAGCACAAAGCGCGTCTGCGGCATGGGCCCTTCGGCGGCGTCCACCAGCAGCAGCACGCCGTCGACCATGTTCATCACGCGCTCCACCTCGCCGCCAAAATCCGCGTGACCCGGCGTGTCGACGATGTTGATCTTCACCGCAGCTTCAATTTCAGGGTCCCAGATCGAAATGGCCGTGTTCTTTGCGAGGATCGTGATCCCGCGCTCGCGCTCCAGGTCGTTCATATCCATGACCCGCTCGACCACCTGCTGGTTTTCGCGAAAAACGCGCGCCTGCTTTAACAGACCATCCACCAGGGTGGTCTTGCCGTGATCAACATGGGCAATAATGGCGATATTTCGGAGGTCTTTTCTTTCAACAAACATTATGAGTTCCCACCAGGGTAATTACCTTTCAACAACCATAAGACACAAAAACCCCGGCCGGTTTTGGCCGAGGTCGTTCGGCAGCCGCTGCAATATTGCCACAGCTAAGCGGATAGTTTACCAAAAGGGACCTTATTTGAAAAGAGTCTCTCGATTTTTGCTTTTTTCCGTTATAATGGCCCCGCTATGATCTACGTGAACCGGATCGCTGATTCCATGCTCTGTATCGGTGTACGCGGCTTTATCTCCCGGGGGGTGCCTCGAATCGCGCCTGCACACCGGAGGTTCCTGATCTGAAACCGTTTTCCACACGCTGATTTCCGGCCGCAGGCGGACTGCCTGCGGCTGTTTTTGTACCGGGAGATAAAGATGATTGCAGTCCAACTTTCCAACGTCAAACTGGTGCTCGGATCCCGCACCATCTTCGAAAACCTTAACTGGGCGAGCCAGCACGACCAGAAAATCGGTCTGATCGGCCCCAACGGCACCGGTAAGTCGTCGCTTTTTAAACTGATCACCGGCGAGCACTCCCCAGAACCTGGCGGGAGCGTCGTCAAAGCGCGCGGCATAACCACCGGCTACCTGGCGCAGCAGCCCGAACTGGACCCCGAGAAGACCGCGCTCGAGACCGCCGTTCTCAGTAACCCGCGGTGGCTGGAACTGCAGCGCGAGCTGGAATGCGCGGAAAGCGAGATGGGCAACCCCCAGGTGTACAACCATCCGGAGCGGCTGGCCCGCCTCATCGAAAAACAGCAGCGCTGCCTGGAGGCCTACCTGGAGCTCGGAGGCGACCAGTACCCCGGGCGGGTGAAAACCATGCTCAGCGGCCTGGGTCTGGACCCCGTCGATTTCGAAACCCCGGTAGGCCGTCTGAGCGGCGGGCAGAAGAAGCTGGTCGGCCTGGCCTGCCTTCTGCTGGCCCGCCCCGACGTGCTGCTGCTCGACGAGCCCGACAATCATCTGGATCTGACCGGCAAAGCTTATCTCGAACGCCTGATCCAGGAGTACCCGGGCGCGGTGGTGCTCATCTCGCACGACCGCTACCTGCTGGACGCCGTGGTGACCGACATCGCCGAACTGGAGGACGGCCGCCTGACCACGTTCAACGGGGATTATTCCAGTTATATCATCGAGAAAGAGCTGCGCCTGGCCCGTGCCGAGGAGCTCTACAAAATCCAGCAGCGAGAGATTGCCCGCCTGGATCAGGCCCGCAGGCGCTACGCCCTTTGGGTGGAGTTCAACCCCAGGTTCAAAAACCGCCTGCACAACATCGAAAAGCGGATAGAGCGCATGGAAAAGCTCGACCGGCCGGTGCTCGAGCGCCGCCGTATAGGCCTGGCCTTCAGCGGCTGGCGGGGCTCCACAAAAGTGCTCGAGCTGGTCGACGTGCAGAAATCCTTCGGTGACCACATCGTGCTGCTCCAGGCCAGCACACTGATCCAGCACGGCGACCGTGTCGGCCTGATTGGACCCAACGGTTCCGGCAAGTCTGTGCTGTTCAAGTTAATCCTGGGCAGCCTGCAGCCGGATGCGGGTGAAATCCGCCTGGGCCCCAGCGTCCGGCTCGGGTATTACGCCCAGGAGCACGAGACTCTGGACCCCAACCAGACCCTGATCGAAGCGGTGCGGCGCGCTGTCCCGGCCGGGGGATCGATGAGCGAGGCCGCCGCGGTCGCTTTCCTGAACCGCTACCTGTTCTCCTACAGCATGGTCACCCAGCCCATCCGGGAGCTCTCCGGCGGCGAACGCAGCCGCCTGCAGTTAGCATTGCTGGTGCTCTCGGGGGCGAACTTCCTGCTGCTCGACGAGCCGACCAATAACCTGGACATCGCCTCGGCCGAAGTACTTGAAAACGCCCTGCAGGACTTCGAAGGCACTGTGCTGGTCATCTCGCACGACCGCTATTTCCTGGACCGCACGGTGAACCGGATCCTGACGATTGAAGAAGGAGAGCTGGTGGAGTTCTACGGCACATACAGCGACTACGCCGCTGCCCGCGCGCGTCAAGGTTTGAGGTAAACCGGTTAGTGGGTTATAAGCCCCCTGCTTGTACCCTTCACAGCTTGCTTCCGGGCATGGCCATTGGCCCAGCACAGGGCACGGCATCGTCTGGAGTTGAAAACCGCCGCATGATGGCGAGATTCTGTTCCAGGAGGCAAACTTAGCGCAAACAACCGTGCCCTTACAGGAACTTTCGCAACACAATTTGCTGTAAGGGCACGGCATTGCGGCGAGATCTGGCCTTTTCCTCCGGTTGACAGTCAGGGCTGGTCGACAGCTGCGGCTGGCGCGCCGTGCCCCTTACCGCATGAAGGACAATATCACCCAGAACAGCCCCCTTCTTTAGCACTGGACCTGCACTGACGCGTGTTCTCTCGTCAGAGAGGTTATAAGGAGAAAGTAAAAAAACCTTCAAGGTCTAAAAAGGACCTCTATCCACTGTGACCCGTTCATCACGTCGGTTCACACCCGGGAAGGAACCGCCGGAGACCTTGAAGGTTTTCTTTTTAAACAAACCTGCTAACCGGCAGGTTACACGGCAGGGGATGGAAGTGAATAAATCCGTTCAATCCGTGTAAAAAAATCCGTTGACAGCCATCCGCGTACCCCTGCCATCACACCGGCGCGTAGTGACTCTGATATTTACATGTCTCCTTCAAACTGCAGTAATCGCAGGAGCGCCCGCTCGCCGAGATCTCCTTACCGATCCCCACCACCTGCGTGATCGAAAAGCGCGGTTTCATCATGCAGGCGCTGGTCAGGCTCACGCCGATCTCCTGCGCCGGCAGCAGGGCAAAGATCTGGCGCTGTCCTTTCTCCACCGGCCAGCCGATCATCCCCGGGCTGAGCGGAACGCTGGTCTTCAACCCTTCCGCAGCCGCCTTCCCCTCCAGCTCCAGGCAGACCTCAGCCGACAGCACCTCCAGCGCCGCAGCGCCAAACCCGTTCAGGGCCAGTCCGCGCAGTGGATCGCGCTCCATCCATTCGCTCACCGCCTTTTCCAGCAGGCCCCCCAGCGTGCAGACCAACACAGCCACGCGCTCCGCGCCGCCCATATGCTGGCCGATCAGCGCCCCCTGCAGGCGCCCGCCGCCTGCCAGAGACAGCCTTTCATGCCGCAGTTCCTCCACCACCAGCTCTTCGAGCAGCACAGCCGGACGCAGCAGGGGCTGGCCTGCACCCAGTGCCCATTCTGCAGCTTCAACCAGCGCCGGCCGCCGCCTGCGCACCGCCTCCGGGTCCGCGCCCTGACCGCGCAGCACCTGGTCGACACTCACCTGCAGCTCCCAGTCGTGCCGGATCACCGCTGCGCCTCCATGCTCACTCCCTTCAGATAAAACCTGCCGCCATCATGAGCGGATTCTGGCAGACGGATCGCGGGAAATGCCTTTGAACGCCCTGGCCCGTGCGCGTCGAATGAGTTCATCGTGGTTGGCTCCATCTCGTTTTTTGGAAGTTGGGGATATTACACCTTCTTTATCCTATCACAACTGTCTGCACTGTCAACGTTCCCTGCCAGATCGTGGACCGCATTGACCCAATTTTCATCATGGCATGATGATTCTCCGCTCGATTTGAAATACTTATTGCAAGAAACCCCGGTGTTACATAAGTCATAAGATGATGTGATTTTTGTCGCCTGACACCGCATTTCTTCTGTGATAATCTTACGTTGAATTGAGCGTAAAAACTCAATTCTCGCAAGAAAATGGTCTTATTTTCAAGGAGAGAACAGAACATGGCAATGAAAATTCTGGACGACTGCATCTCCTGCGGCGCCTGCGAACCGGGCTGCCCTGTGGGCGCCATCAGCGAAGGCGACACGATTTACGTCATCGATGCGGATTTGTGCGTGGAATGCGAAGGGCATTTCGACAGCCCGCAGTGCGTTGACGCCTGCCCCGTGGAGTGCATCGTCAAAGCATAGGTTTCTTCGAACCCCAAGGGAAGAGACCAGGTTTTTTCGAGCAGGTTCCCATGCCGGGAACCTGCTCTCTGTTAATGCGGTTTTGTTGTATACTCGAACCGTGTCGAGACCCGATGGACAGGAAGGAGCCAGCACGATGAACAGAGTATACCGGCATCAGCCGCTCGCTCCCGATGAATACCTGGGTTGGGTGGACCTTCAGGGGCAGGTCTTTGAAGCCCGCTTCGGCCCGGACCGCAAGATCGGCCGGGTGGACCCCGCCAGCGGCAGGATCTATGAAGCCCGCCTGGGGCCCGACCAGCTCATTGGCCGGGTGGATCTGGAGACCGGCCGGGTATACCTGGCGAGGATTGGGCCCGACCAGCACATTGGTCAGGTCCACGCCGACGGAAAGATCTACCTGCACCGCCGCCTGGCGCGCGACGAGTACATCGGCCGGGTGCGCGAGATGTCTTCTCTGGCTCACGGCGGGGCTGCCCTGCTGCTCCTGGTCCAGCCGGCTTATGATGAAGCCCGCCAGAGGGCGGAAGAGAACGCCGAAGACACCGGCGACCTGGAAGCCGGTCAGGCCACCAATCCCGCTTAAGTTTACTCCTGACTTATCCCCAGCGCCTATGGATCATTTCCGGACCATCTACAGCAGCCGGGCAGCCGAATATCACCGCATGATCGCCGTGGAAGATGTGGAGGGGAACATCGCCCGCATCTTCCGCCAGCATGCGCCCTGGGCCGGCCGGCGCGTGCTCGACCTGGGGACCGGCACCGGCCGCCTGCCCCTGCTGCTGGCGGCGGAAGCCCGCTGCCTGCTGGGTGTGGACCTGCACTTCCCCATGCTCCGTGAAAACAAGAACCAGCGCGCACGTTCTCATTTGCGCTGGGACCTGCTCTGTGCGGATATGCGCTGCCTGCCGCTGCCCTCCGGCTGGGCTGAGCTGACCACCGCCGGCTGGGCCATCGGACACCTGCGCGGCTGGTATCCCGACTGGCAGCACCAGATCGGGCGCGTGCTGTCTGAGATGCACCGCCTGACAGTGCCCGGCGGCCGGCTGGTGATCCTGGAGACGCTCGGTACCGGCAGTCTGGAGCCCGCCCCGCCTGCCCCCGGCCTGGCGGAATACTACGCCTGGCTGGAGCAGGAATGGGGTTTTACCCGCCACACCATCCGCACCGATTACCAGTTCAACAGCGTGGAGCAGGCGGTGGCGCACACAGAATTCTTCTTCGGCCCCGGGCTGGCCGCGCAGATCCGCGCCAGAAACTGGAGCCGCCTGCCCGAATGGACCGGTGTATGGATTAAATCCCTGGAGAGTGAGCGTTAGCTTGCAGGAAAGCTCTTTACATGCGGCGTTAAAAAACCTGTATTCCCTGCCCGGCGCGGCCCAGGAGGTCCCGGTAGACGGTTATCTGGTCGACGTGGTGCGCGGCGAGCTGCTCATCGAGATCCAGACCGGGAACTTCACCCACCTCAAACTCAAGCTCCCCGACCTGCTGGAGCGCCACCCGGTTTTACTGGTATACCCGATCGCCCGTGAGAAATGGATCGTGCGCCTGCCATCTGAAGAAGGCGCACCCGAAGAGCGGCGCAAATCGCCCTACCGGGGGCGGCTGGAGCACCTGTTCCTCGAGCTCGTGCGCATCCCCCAGCTTGTGCTGCACCCCAACTTCGCCCTGGAAGTGCTGCTCATCCAGGAAGAGGAGCTGCGCCGGAACGACGGGCGCGGGAGCTGGCGGCGTAAGGGCTGGAGCATCGCAGACCGCCGCCTGATCTCCGTGGTGGAGAAGGTCACGCTGCGCAGCACGCGCGACTTCTTACGCTTCCTGCCCGCCGGCCTGCCGGAGCCCACCTTCACGATGCGCCAGTACGCTGCGGCGGTGAAGATTCCGCCCTATCTGGCCTCGAAGACCCTGTACTGCCTGCGCCAGATGGGTCTGGTGGAAATTGCAGAGAAAAAAGGGCGGGCCTACCACTACGCCCGCCTGTGCCAGCCTGAAAACGAATAGGAACTTTAACGATGAACGACGAACACATTCATTATTTACCTTTCCATGCGCTGAACGAGTTCATGAACAGCGAATACCGCCTGAACGTGGTGCGCCTCGCCCTCAGCGCGCTGCCCCGTCTGGGGAATGAATACCGTGCGCCGGTCGACCGCCTGACGCGCCAGTATGTGCAGGTGCCCGGCTTCCGCAACAGTGCAAAGGCTCCGGTGCCGGTCAAAGCGCGCTCGATCGCCGGGTCGTTCGAGAAAAGTCCCGAGCTGGTCGCCAATATCGTCGCTGCCTGGGCCGCATCCCTGCCCGACCTGCGCCAGAAGGTGTACGACCTGCTGGTCCAGCGCGGCTGGGAGGTGCTGCCCCCCGAAGCGGACCGCCGCCAGCTCCCCGGCTTTTTGCCCACATGGCCGCGAGGAGAGGATTTTGAAGTGCTCAACAACGCTTTCAAAGAAAAGTATCCCGATTCAGACGCCAGCAGCGACGACGTCAGCCTGATGGTCGTCTGGCTCAGCGGCCGCCTGCCGTATGCGGTTGAAGGGGAGGACGAAGATGAAGGGGAAGATGAGCACGACCATTCGGAAGAATAACGGGGCCGGTGGCTGCATTGCATGAGATGCACCCGATCCGTGCCCGTTTTCCACCATCACCCAGGCCCTTCCCTTCCAGGGGGAGGGCTTTTTCTATGAATGATGGGGACCACTGCTCCTGTAGGAAAACGGATCTCTTACTGGCAAAAAATATACGCCTTCTCCCCCGCGGGGAGGAGGCTGGGATGAGGGGGGTCGACCGCCCGGAACCCAGGCATTCGTAACGGCGGTCAAAGGACGACCGCCCGGTCGAATGGCGCCTGGCTGCAGGATGAGTCAATCATGGATCGTATCGACCAGGGATGGGGGGGTGAACTGCACAGATCGCAAATTGTGAGTAAGAAGGCGCATTTCGACTGCGCTCAATGTGCCTTCTTGCTCACAGGCTGCTTCGACTAAGCATGCTTGCATGCCCGGCCTGGCAGCCCCAGGCTTGCGAAGCATGCCGCTCCGCGCGCCTGCGGGCGGACCTGAATATATACCCAGCCCTGGAAAGGTCCTACGGCCCCCAGCGCGGCTGCCAGTCGGAGTTCGGACTGCCGGTCAGGCGGGTCACCTGGCTGCCATCGCGCCGCATCACATAAATCTCATTATTGCCATCCCGGAAAGAAGTGAACGCGATCCACTCCCCATCCGGCGAGTAGGTTGGCGCCAGGTTGTCGCCCCCGTCGGTGAGCTGGCGCACGTCGCTGCCGTCGACCGCCGCCGTAAAAATATCGCGGTCGCCCACCGGGCCGGCATAAAAGGCGATCCGCCCGCCGTCGGGCGACCAGTCGCTGCGGCCCCCGGCGAGCAGCGGGCTCGAGCGCCGCACCGGGCGCACATTGCGCCCGTCGGCGTTCAGAATATAGAGCTGCGTTTCACCGCTGCGTCCCGATGCAAACAGGATCTGCTCGGCGTTCGGCGACCAGGTCGGATCGATATCGCTGCCCGTATCGGTAAACGGGCGGGTGTTGCCGTTGTCAAGCCGCAGCACCCAGATATTCTGCGCCGATCCGGTGGCGGCGGTGAAGATTATGCGGTTGCCTTTGGGCGAGATCTCCGGCGCGAACAGGTTGCCCATGTTATCGGTGAGCTGTTCCACGTTGCCGCCGTCAATGTCCATGCGGTAGATCTCAAAATTCCCATCCCGGTTGGAGGAGAAAACGATCTGCCTTCCATCCGGCGACAGCGAGGGGTAAAAGTTGGTGGCTTTCACGTCGGTGAGCTGGCGCTGGCCGCTGCCGTCGCCGTTCATGATGCAACTCTGGTCGAATTCCCCGTCGAAGCACACATAGACGATCTTTCCAGGAGGCGGATTGTCGAAAACCGGCGGCTCAAACGCGGTCGCCTGGGGTGGGGGCGCTTCGGGTGTCTCGCTTGCCTGCGGGGCCGGCGTCTCTTCATCCAGGGGAGGCGGAGACGGCGTTTCCCCCGCCGGCGTCTCCCGCGCCAGCGTGGGTACGCCTGCAGAAAGCGGCGTGCGGTCGGCGCCCAGGTTGAGCGGGATATCCTCCTGCCTCATCACCCAGCCGACGCCGGCAGCCAGCAGACAGGATTCAACCAGCAGCCCCAGTACCAGCAGTCCCCCCCAGAACAGCTTCGATCGTCCCTGCCACATGCCGTTCATGACTGTGATTATATCAAAATGCAGCTTTGCCAGCCGGGCCGCACTCCAGCGCCAGAAACCCGGTTCATCAAACGATGATCCGTACACTTTCGTAAGCGGAGCGAAACAGATCTTCAAAAACGCATTCCGCTCCGGAGCATGCTGGTAGCTGGTGAAATCTGGAAATCAACCTGAGCGGTTGAATCTCAGGATCAATATAGAAATCAGCATCCAACCGTGTGACCGCTGTAAATCCGTGTCCTGAAAATAACTGCTTCTCACACGGCGTACATCGTGCTAAACTTATCCCAGCACCCTAAGGAGCGCCCCATGGAACCTCGCTCAATCAGCTTTGACCGGGCCGCGGACTTCTACGATGCCACGCGCGGCCACTCACCGCAGGTCTCCGCACAGATTGCCGCGGCGGCCCGCCGCTGGCTGCAGGCTGGAGAACCGGTGCTCGAAATCGGCATCGGCACCGGCCGCATCGCCCGCCCGCTCATGGATCTCGGCGTCCCCATCACCGGGCTGGACCTGTCGGTGAACATGATGCAGCGCCTGCGCCAGGCGCTCCCCGCCGGCGTCCGGCCGCCCGACCTGGTGCAGGGTGACGCGAATTACATCCCCTTTCCTGCGCACACTTTCCATGCGGTCATTGCCGTCCACGTCTTCCACCGCATCCCCACCTGGCAGACGGTGATCAGCGAAGCGCGCCGGGTGCTGCGCTCCGGAGGCCTGCTGCTGGCCGGCTACGACTGGCGGCCGCCCGATTCTCCGGTCAGCCTGCTGCGCCGAAAATGGCGAGAAATCTACCAGGAACTCGGCGAGCCCGGCCACACGAACGCCGGGCGTGAGTTTGACCAGCTCATCTCCCGCCTGAAAGCGATGGGCGCCGCGGCCGAAGAAGTGATCGCCGCCGAGTGGAGTATGGAGAGCACCCCCGAAGAATACATCCGCCTGCTGGAAAACCGGGTCTACTCGTCTACCTGGGATATCCCGGCGGACCTGCACGCACAGATCATCGCCCGACTGCGCCGCTGGGCCGCAGTCGAGCTCGGTCCGCTGGACCAGCCCTTCAGCCTCCCGCGCCGCTTTATCTGGCAGGCTTTCCGCTGGGAGCATTAGATCGACCTGACACCGCCTCGACCTGAGATCCCCATGCCGCGTAAAATCCTGCACCTGGACCTGGACGCTTTCTTCTGCTCGGTGGAAGAACTGCACAATCCCGATCTGCGTGGAAAGCCTTTCGCCGTCGGCGGCCGGCCCGACCAGCGCGGCGTGGTGGCCTCCTGTTCCTACGCCGCTCGCAGGTTCGGTGTGCGCTCGGCGATGCCCATGGCCCGTGCCCTGCAGCTCTGCCCTGAGCTGCTCATCGTCCCCTCGCGCCACGGGGTGTACAGCCAGGTCTCCGCGCAGGTGATGGAGCGCCTGCACAACCTCACGCCGCTGGTGGAGCAGGTCTCCATTGACGAAGCCTTCCTCGACGTCAGTGACCTGCCCGACCCGGTGGAGGATATTGCCCGGCGGCTGCAGACCCAGATCCGCACAGAGCTCAGCCTGCCCTGCTCGATTGGCGCCGCCACCAGTAAACTGCTGGCGAAAACGGCGAACGACGTGGGCAAGGCGGCTGCCCGGGGCGATGGGCCGCCCAACGCCATCACGGTGGTGCCGCCCGGTCAGGAGGCCGCTTTCCTGGCGCCGCTGCCAGTGGGGGCCCTGTTCGGCGTCGGCCCGAAAACCGCCGCCCGCCTCGAAGAGCTGGGGATCTATACTATTGGCGACCTGGCCAGGCGTTCCCCCGAGGAGATGGAACGCCGCTTCGGACGCAGCGGCTTCGAGATGGTGCTGCGCGCCCGCGGCATTGACGACCGCCCCCTGGAAACCAGCCGCGAGACCAAGTCGATCAGCCAGGAAACGACCTTCGCCCGCGATATTCGCGATGAGCACACCCTCAAGCGCACCCTGCTGCGCCTATCCGAAGGGGTCGGCCGCCGCCTGCGGCGCGAGGGCCTGGCCGGCACCACAGTAAAGATCAAACTGCGCTGGGAAGACTTCACCACCCTCACCCGCCAGGTGACGCTGCCCCAGCCTTCAAACCTGGACCACGAAATCTACGCAGCCGCCCTGTATCAGTTCAACAGCAACTGGCCGCCCGGCCGCCC